>NZ_JBFWIJ010000001.1:0-173105 GCF_050256055.1 Sphaerochaeta sp.
ACTACCCTGATCATCCTCAGCGGTTATGACGAATTCACCTATGCCCAGCAAGCAATGCGGTATGAAGTCACCGAATATGTGCTCAAGCCGGTTTCTGTGGAAGATCTCTGCAAATTGCTGGAACGGCTGGGCAAACGTCTGGATGAAGAAATCAAGAGGACCCAGGACCAGGACCGCCTGCGCCAAGCCTATCAGCAGGTTCTTCCGTTGATCAGGGAAAAATTTTTGGTTTCGCTGTTGACTTCCGTCCACCCGACCTCAGACGCAGCCTTGGTCGCCAAAGCCCAGGAATACGGATTTGACCTGGACAAGGATGAGTTCATGGTGGCCATCATTGAGACAGACCACATGCAGGATGATGTCCTGCAGTCATTGGCAATGTTCGAAGTGGTGGAGGATGTCCTCAAGAAGGAGGACGGTAACCGGGTGTTCATGTTCGAGAACCAGATCGTCATCATCTTCAGTGCACAAAGTCATGCAGAACCCCATTATGATTCGGTTTTCCGGAAGCAAACCTACCGAAAGGCCGAACAACTCCAGGCCTATCTGCAAAAATACAACTTCCCTGTGGTGCTTGGGTTCGGAAATCTCGTCCATTCACCTTCGGCGATCACCCAATCGTATCATCAGGCACTCACTGCATTGAACTATAGTTCCAGCTATCCCGAACAATCCCTTTTATTCATCAGCGATCTTGAGAAGATCCCGTTCGAGCAACAACAGGCAAGGATGCAGGAACTGAAGGCGGACGTGTTGGTGGCAGTGAAAATGGGCTCGGAGGAACAGGTGCAGGAGGCGGTCAATCAGCTTCTGGGAGAACAGCTGGCCTCGTTGGAACTCCACCGGATGCAGGCGCTTGTCTTGGAGCTCTCCTACTCGCTTGAGGATTTGGCCCACTCCTACGGGCATACCACCTTTACACTTGCCGAAGAAGAAGGAAGGAACCTCTTCTCCGAGCTTTCCTCATTGACTACACTGGGCAAAGCCCGTCGATGGTTCACCAGGCTCTGCCTCACCTTGCGCCAGGCCATTGCAGGACAACGGGAAAATTCCCATATCCAATTCATCGGCCAAGCAAAGGCTTTGATCGCCAAACATTTTACTGAACCCGGGTTCGGACTCGAACAAATCAGTGAAATGATCGGGGTAAGCCCTTCTTACTTCAGTTCAACTTTCAAGCGGGAAGTAGGCAGCAGTTTCGTCCAGTATCTTACGACCATGCGGATGGATCGGGCACGGGAACTGTTGGTGAAAACCGAGGGAAAGACCTATGAGATCGCCCAATCCGTCGGATTCACAGAACCGAATTATTTCAGTTTCTGCTTCAAACGTCACGTGGGGGTCTCCCCCTCCCAATACCGACAGGCCAACCGATGAGCACCATCAGAGGTCCGCATTCCATCAAAACCATCCTCACCTTCGCCATTGCGGTGGTCTCCATCTCTTTCACCCTGCTTGTCTCGGCCATTCTCTTCAGCCAGTTCTCTTCGACGATCCGGGAAAACGCCACCGTCTCCACCCGTGAAATCGTCAGGCAGGTAAACGCAAACCTTAACTACTATACCAATGACATTCTTACCGTTGCAGGGTATGCCGGGGATTTGTCCAAGCAAACAAACAACCTCTCGCGGACGGAAATCGAGCAGCGGCTTCGTTCCATCGTTGACAGTCGGCAGGATATCGTCTGCCTGATTCTCTTTGATCTGGAGGGGAACATCCTGCTTTCCACCATAGACGCTCCGGTACGTCCCAAGGAGGAACTGACCAACCAAACCTGGTTCACCCGTGCCTTGGGAGGAGAAGGGAACTTCTATTTTACCGGACCGCATGTCCAACAGCTCTTCACCTCCAGCTATCCTTGGGTTATCACCTACAGCCAACAGATCAGCTATATCAACGAAGAGGGGGAACTCAGCCAAGGACTATTGTTGATCGACATGAATTTCTCGGCAGTCAGCGAGCTCTGTCAGAGTGCGAAGCTCGGGAACACCGGATATGTCTACTTCATCGACAACAACGGCAAGATCGTCTACCACCCGTATCAGCAATTGATAAACTCGAATCTTTTTGACGAGGATCTGGACTCCGTGCAGGAACATATTTTCGGAACCTTCACCAATATCTTCGAAGGCAGGGAGCGGCTGGTCATCATCAATACAGTGAACAATGCACGCTGGAGAATCGTCGGCGTTGCATACATGGATGAATTGATGGCCGGCTTGAACCAATACACCACCGTCATGATCATTGTCCTTGCCTTCTGCATAGTTATTACGATCCTCCTCGCCCGTTCGGTATCAGCCTACATCAGTCGGCCCATTCGTGAGTTGGAACGACTAATGAACAGCGTGGAACGAGGGGATTTTTCCGCTCCTCCCACCGTCGGAGGGAACCAGGAAGTGGCTGCCCTTTCCCAAACCTTTGCCTTGATGGTGGGACGCATCCGTCAACTGATGGATGACATCGTCAAGAGTCAGGAAATGAAGCGTAAGTTCGAACTCGACGCCCTGCAGGCAAAGATCAATCCACACTTCCTCTACAATACTCTCGATTCCGTGGTATGGATGGCTGAACAGAATGATACCGAAGGGGTCATCACCATGATTACGGCCTTGGCCAAGCTGTTCAGGATATCGATCAGCAAAGGCAGGGACATCATCACCCTCAGCGAGGAGCTTGAACATGTACGCAATTATCTGATCATCCAGCAGATCCGCTATCAGGATAAGTTTGAGTTCACCATCAGCATGGAGGAAGGCATGGAGAACCTGCCGACGATCAAACTCATCGTGCAACCGATCGTAGAGAATGCCATCTATCATGGAATCAAATATCTGCAGGAGATGGGGCACATCGACATCAAGGTATTCAAAAGAAAACCGGGAGCAATCGTCATCGAGGTTCGGGACAACGGGGTGGGCATGGATGCACAGAAACTGGATACGATCCTAAGTCTGGAAGGACCGCCGCACAAGAGTGGTGCGGGAATAGGAGTGCGGAATGTTCATCAGCGCATCCAGCTCTACTACGGCTCCGACTATGGTCTGGAAATATCCAGCGAGTTGGACGAGGGAACGTTGGTACGGCTGGTCATCCCTGAACAGGCCCCGATTCATCCGATAAAGGTGGCACAACCATGAAACGCATCATCCTGCTTCTTCTGATCATTCCCCTGCTCTTCGGTTGTTCAGCCAAGAAAAACAAACCGGAAGATCCGTACCGCATCGCCGTGATTACGATGATGCAAGGCGGGGAATTCTGGGGTGCATTGAAAAACGGAGCGCGGAGTGCCCGAAGCGCAACCGGCGCAGTTTTGGAATTCTTCGCCCCGGTCAACGAGTCCGACTATGAAGGACAGATCACCATGGTGGAAAAGGCCATCGACCAGGATTTCGATGCGATTATCCTCTCTCCCAGCCACTTTACCAGACTGGAGGATTCCGTGGCCAGAGCCCGAGGCAAAGGCATCAAGGTGGTACTCGCCGATACCGGTTTGAAGAACCAAGCCGCTGATTTTTCCATTACCGCCGATTACCAGGCGATCGGGAAAGCCATGGCCGAGCGGGCGTTCTCCCACTTCTCAGCGGACCAACCGATCAAAGCTTTGGTCCTCGGTTCCATGCCCAACAGCACGAGCATGACACAGATCGTTGAATCGCTGGTCCAAGCGTTCAATGCCAGAGACAATGCCCGGATCGTCAGTGCCACATACAGCTTTACCGACGAATCCATCGCCCGGGACATTACCCGCAATGCGTTCAAGAGTGATCCCGACATCAATTTGGTGTTCGCCTTGGAAGAATATACCGCCCATGGGGTTGCCAACGCCTTGGCAGACCACGCTCCGATCTGTTTCATTGCATTTGGAACTACACAATATGAGATCCAGCTGCTGGAGGAAGGGGTCATCGATGCTCTGGTGGTAGTCAACTCGTTCAATATGGGATATCGGTCGGTCCTGGCTGCCGTCGATCTGCTCAATGGTACCAAACCCGCCAAAAAGCTAGTGGACTTTGCACTGGTGACCAAGGAAACAATGTTCAGTGAGGAGCATCAACGGTTGCTGTTCCAAACATTCCAGTAATATGAAAAGAAAGAGGGCAGGATTGCTCCTGCCCAATGTTTACGATACACCAGACACTATTTCTTCTGGACGTATTTACGGATATCGAAGGAAACTGCGGCCACGATGATGGCACCCTTGATGATATTCTGCCAATACGGATTCACGCCGATGAAGGTAAGCCCATAGTTGATGAAACTAAAGATGATGACACCTGCTATGACGCCACTTACGGTTCCAACTCCACCAGTTGTCGAAACACCGCCGACGACACAGGAAGCAATGGCATCGAGCTCATAGCCGTTTCCATAGTTGTTGGTGGCCCCTCCGGTACGGGCAGCTTCCAGAACACCTGAAAGAGCAATCAAAAAACCACAAAGCCCGAACAATCCTACCAAGGTCTGGGTGATGTTGATACCGGAAACCGCCGCTGCCTCGGGGTTGCCTCCGACGGCATACACGTTCTTGCCGAAGACCGTCTTGTTCAGGACGAACCAGACGATGACCGACACGATGGCGGCGAATATGACGATGACCGGGATGAAGCTGATCGAACCGGAACCAAGATAGGTGAAATCGGCACGCAAGCCTCCGATCGGCTGACTGTTGTTCGGAGGAAGATTGAAATAGATCGAGTTGACACCGTAGATGATCAACATCGAACTTAAGGTGGCGATGAAGGCCGGAACCTTGAATTTCGCCACAATCAGTCCGTTCATCATACCAAAGAGCGTTCCAATGAGCAGGGCAAGCAGAATCGGTAAAATTATAGGGATTTGGCCCAAGCCCGGGTAGAATCGTCTGACATAGTCTGCGGTCTGGAGCATCGAAGCCGAAATAACGGCCGCCATGCCGACCATACGACCACCACCCAGGTCAACGCCGCCGGTGAGGATGACGAACATCATACCCAACGCCATGATGATTTTCGTCGAGCTCATCATCAAAATGTCCCTGAGGACCTGCAACCGCAGAATCCTGGGGTTGATGATGGCGATAATGATCACCAGAAGCAACAAGACCATGAAGATAGCCTTATCCATGACAAACTGTTTGATATTCTTCTTGCCCAACAGAGCATTTCCAACGGATTGCATATTCATTAGGTTCACCCTCCTAGCCGACATACTTGGTCGCCAGTTCCATAATTTCTTCCTGGTTCGTTTCTTTGCTGTTCACCGTACCGGCGACTTTACCTTCACTCATGACCACCACCCGGTCGGTCATTCCCAACAGTTCAGGCATTTCACTGCTGATCATGATCACCCCTTTGCCTTGGGCAGCCAATTCACGCATGATCACGTAAATCTCGTACTTCGCACCAACGTCGATGCCTCGTGTCGGCTCGTCGAGGATGAGAATATCAGGGACGGTAAGCAACCATCGTGCAAACAATACTTTCTGCTGGTTGCCACCGCTCAGGCTTTTGATCAAGGTACGGGCACTCGGTGTCTTGATATCAAGTTCCTTGATGCTTTTCTTGGTGTCGGTTGCCATTTTCGCTGCATTGAGCAAACCGCTCTTGTTTTTATAGGCGGTAATGTTGGCTATAACCAGATTTTCCTGCACGGAAAGCACGGGGAATATCCCGGTGGCTCTCCGCTCCTCGGTAAGCAATGCCATACCGAGTTTCTTTGCATCATAGGCACTGTTACAGACAACTTCCTTTCCCTTGACGAATAATTTCCCCTCGCTGTGGAGGCGAAGCCCGAAAACGGCTTCCATCACCTCGGTACGCTGGGCTCCGACCAACCCCCCGATTCCCAGAATCTCTCCCTTGTGCAGGGTAAAACTCACATCCTGGAAGCTTCTGGGATTCGGACTGGTATAGTGCTCAAGTCTCAGCAATTCACCGCCGATCTTGCTTTCACCGGCAGGGAATCGGTGGGTCAGATCACGACCGACCATGCGCTTGATGATGACTGCAGTCGTAAGTTCATTGGCAGGCCATGTGCCAACGTAGTGACCATCACGCATGATGGTTACTTCATCGGAAATCTTGAGGATTTCCTCCATCTTATGGGAAATATAGATGATGGCGACGCCCTTTGCCTTCAATGATTTGATGATGGCAAACAGATGCTCAACCTCATTCTCGGTCAACGAGGAACTCGGTTCATCCATAATGATGATTTTCGAATCGTAGGAGACTGCCTTGGCAATCTCGACACTCTGGGCCTTGGAGACCGAGAGTGTACGAAGCAGATCGGTAGGCTGGATGGTGGAAAGATTCAGATCCTTCAGCAACTCGGCCGTCTTCGCATACATTGTCTTATGGTCCACGACAGGGCTCTTGGCCCCTCCGATACGCGGATACCGGCCCAACCAAATGTTCTCCATCACCGACCGGTACGGGATCAAATGGAGTTCCTGGTGAATCATGGAGATTCCCAGGGAAAGGGCTTCCTTTACATTGCCGATTTTCACCGGCTGTTCATTGAAGAAGATTTCTCCTTCATCCATGGAATACAGCCCGAACAAGCATTTCATCAGGGTGGATTTCCCTGCACCATTCTCGCCCATCAGGGCATGAACCGTTCCCGGCCGTACCTTCAGGGTAACATCGTCCAACGCCTTGACGCCGGGAAACGACTTGGAGACATGGTTCATTTCAAGTACATACATGACATCCCTCGCCTCCCCGGGGTTACCGGGGTGTAGTTCCTTTAAAAAACCCTCCGGATTACCAGTTAACCCGGAGGGGGAATTCCTACATCTCAGTCCTTATTTAAACTGCTTGTAATTCTCCTTGGTGACCTTCTGATAGGGGACCCATACGTACTTGCCATTGGAAATGGTGTAGCCGATGGATTCGCTGGTCGGGGTCTTGCCCATGGCCAGATCATAGGACAGTTTGAAGGTAGCGCGGCCTTGGTTCACTGCGTCATTCAACACGGTGCCAAGCAGAGTGCCTTCTTCAAGAGCCTGGAGAGCGGGAGCGGTGGCGTCGACGCCTACGACCGGCATGAACTTTCCGTCCTTGAAGTAACCGGCAGCCTTGAGGGCTTCGATTGCACCAAGAGCCATGTCATCGTTGTTGGCGAATACAGCTTCGATCTTGTCGCCCTGGCTGGCGATGAAAGCGGCCATTTTTTCCTGACCTTTAACGCGGTCCCACATGCCGGTATCTTCAGCAAGCTTCTGGACCTTGATCCCTGCATCCTGCAGAGCCTTGATCGAATACTCGGTGCGCAGTTCTGCGTCCTGGTGTCCGGGCTCGCCCTTGAGCATGACATACTGCAAAACGCCATCACCATTCTTGTCCATGGACTTGTTGGCCTTCCAGTAGTCGGCGATGATCTGACCACTCATGGTACCGGACTCTTCAGCACGGGCACCAACGTAATAGATCTTGTCCCACTTTGCCATGTCTTCAGCGAGAGGTTCGCGATTGAAGAACACTACGGGGATGTTGGCTTTCTTGGCCTTGTCGATGATGACGCCGGCAGCGGTGCGGTCAACAGGGTTGATCTCCATTGCCTTCATACCCTTGGTGATGAACAGGTCGACCTTCTCATTCTGAGTGGCCTGGATGTTCATGGAGTCGACGACTTCAACCTTTGCATCAGTCTCAGCGGCGGCGGCGACAATTGCGTTGCGGACACCAGTCATGAAGGTGTCATCAAACTTGTAGATTGCACACCCAATCTCTACACCCTTGCTTTCGGCTTGCCCTTGGGCAAAAGCGGGAGTTACCAAGGCGAGTGCCAAGCACACAACGGCAGTAATCTTTTTCATAGATCCCTCCTAATGGATTTTCTCTGTATGCAGTCTTGCATGACCTTGGACAGCTGTACATGCAAATTTTTATGAACAATCTTGGTTTTTTTTCGATTCACAAAAAAAACTGCTATACAAGATTAGGAGCAGAACAACATGATGATTGAATATAATTGATTACTATAGTATATCTTACCAATCCATAAGAAAACTCTGAACTATGGTGATCACTTCATTTTCAGCAAGGCTCTCACGTGCATTGCTGCTTCCCGGGCCACTACAAGAGGTCTCGAAGAACCGGGAAGATTCGGCGGTAAACACAACCTCGCCACCCCCGGGAGGGAATGCATGCATCCAAGTCCATCCATCATGGTGAATATGTGCATCCTCATAGCAATCATACAAAAGGGCATAGGAATTGACCTGAGGGTCTGCACCCGGGTGCCAAGGCCTGCCCAGGTACACACTTTCCCTGGGAACGACATGGGTGGCCGTGAAACTGCATCGATGGAAGAGAAACCCGATGTCCTCGACTTTGGTGGAAGGGGCACTCACATACCCGGGCCCGTTGGAAACAATCGTGCACTGTTCAAACAATACAGTTCCCGATCCAAAGATAAAATCGATGTTGCCTTCGATCCGACACCCTTGCACCAGATGGGTGCCTGCATCCAGTAACAGTGTGTCCTGATGTCCAATGAAAGAGCAATCGGAAAGCAGCGTATGGTCACTTGAGCCGGTGGATCGGAAAGCCACAGCCTGCAGTCCCTTCACCTTCCCCGGATTGCGGGCAACCAATGCACGATGACAATCATAGTCGAAATCATTGGCAATACAGAGCTTCTCGGCCTTGAAATTCGGCTTTGTTGCCGTCAGGGTTGCCGATGCGAAAGTCCCCAGACTTCTGCCGTCCCGCTCGGTCATCGCAGCATCGTTGAAGGAAATACGGGTATTTTCCCTACCTCTGCCACGGATGGTGACATTTGGACGATCTACGAACACCTTCTCGGTATAGACACCCGCTTCCAATTGGATGATGACCGACTCCGACGACATTCCTATGCTTTGGAGTGCCTCATTAATACTGCTTCCCGGTCCGACTGATATGATATGTTCCTGCATGAGTCCATCATACGAGGATGTGTTTGGAGTATGAAGACAGCTGTTTCTCTTTTTCCGTAATACCGCAAAGAGGGCTGCCTTTCGGCAGCCCTCGCAACAAACTTAGAAATTGAAGCTTACATCAACGGACCGAGTTTCTCAAAGAAGCTCATGCGCTTCTTTGCATCTTCCTCTGCCCGGGCGAACAGCGTCTCGGCATTCTCAGGATTGGTCTTGTACAACGAAGTGTAGCGGACCTCGCCCTTGATGAATTCCTGGTATGAACCGGTAGCCGGTTTGGTATCCCAGGAGAATTTCTTGCCTTCCTCGAGAGCCGGATTGTAGCGGTAGAGCGGCCAGTAACCAGCTTCAACTGCTTTCTTCTCCTCAACCTGGCTGAACCGCATGTTCATACCATGGTTGATACACGGAGCGTAACAGAAGATGATGGAGGGGCCCTTCCAAGCTACTGCTTCCTGCAACGCCTTCTGGGCATGCAGGCGGTTGGAACCGAGAGCAATGGAAGCGACATACGCATGGCCATAGGTCATACACATGAAGCCCATGTTCTTCTTTCCAATCTCCTTACCAGCATTGGCGAACTTCGCAACGGCGGCAATCGGAGTGGACTTGGAAGCCTGTCCACCGGTGTTGGAATACACTTCGGTATCGAGCACCAGGATGTTGACGTTTCTGCCGGAAGCGACCACATGGTCAACACCACCGTAGCCGATATCATAGGCCCAACCGTCACCACCGATGATGAAGACCACCTTATCGGCGAAGTAATCCTTCAGCTCGTCGATCTTCACCAAAAGAGCCTTCTGTTCGGCATTGGCGACAGCCATAGCCTCGGGAAGTGCAGCCTGTACAGCCTTCTGGGCGGCATTGGCGGCTTCACTGGACTCAGACCACAACTCGAGGGACTTCTCGATGGCACTCTTCAGTGCATCGGTGGTTCCCAGAGCAAGCAGCTGATCAATGTAGATGCGCAGCTGTTCACGGTTGGAATCTACGGCAAGGCGCATGCCCAAACCATACTCAGCGTTGTCCTCAAAGAGGCTGTTGCCCCAAGCCGGACCCTGACCGTCACTCTGTCTGACCGTGTAGGGAGTGGTCGGGAAGGTACCGCTGTAGATGGAGGAACAACCGGTGGCATTCGCAACAATCATGCGGTCGCCACAGATCTGGGACACCATCTTCACATACGGGGTCTCCCCACAACCGGCACAAGCACCGGAGAACTCGAAGAGCGGCTGCTTGAACTGCAGACCCTTGATGGAACTCTCGGGAGCGCCGTCAAGCACATCATAGGGAAGTGCTTCGAAGAACTCTGCATTGGCGATCTCGCCGTTTGCACGCTCGGTGGCAATCGGGCTGAACTCAAGGGACTTGACCTTGGAGGGACAGGTCTCGATACAGACACCACAACCCTGGCAGTCCTCAGTATAGACCTGGATCTTGAACTGGAGGCTTCTGTCATTCTTGGTGCTGGACTTCAGGGTCTTGAAAGTCTCTGGAGCGCCTTCGAGATCCTTCGGATCAATTTGCTTGGCACGAATTGCAGCATGCGGACAGGACTGTACGCACTGGTTGCACTGAATACAATTCTCGGAAATCCAATGGGGAACGAAGGGAGCAACACCACGCTTCTCGAACTTAGCGGTAGCGGTCGGCAGGCTTCCATCGAACGACATCTTGGAAACAGGAATCTCATTGCCCTTCAGGTGCATGACCGGTTCCATGATGTCCTTTGCATAGTCGTCGGCATCCTCGGGGATCAAACGAGCGGGTTCATAGCTCTTGGTGATCTTCTCGGGAATGGAAACCTGATGCAGTGCATCGCTTGCGCCGTCAACTGCTGCCCAGTTCTTCTTGACGATTTCCTCACCCTTCTTGATGAAGGTCTTCTTGATATACTTCTTGATCAAATCAATGGCTTCCTCTTCAGGAAGGACTTCACTGATCTTGAAGAATGCAGCCTGCATGACCGTATTGATACGGGTACCGAGGCCTGCCTTCTCCGCAATCTCAAGTGCATTGATGTTGTAGAAGCGGATCTTCTTCTCGATGATCTGCTCCTGCATCTCACGGGTAAGATGTTCGAAGACTTCACTGGAAGGAATCTGGCTGTTGAGGAGGAATACGCCGTTCTTCTTCAACGGGCCGAGCATGTCATAGCGGCCGATATAGGCAGGATTGTGACAAGCAACGAAGTCGGCATGGTCGATCAACCACGGCATATCCAAGGAGCTCTTGCCGAAACGCAGATGGCTGACGGTGATACCGCCGCTCTTCTTGGAGTCGTAGGAGAAATATGCCTGAGCATTGAGATCGGTATTGTCTCCGATGATCTTGATGGAGTTCTTGTTTGCACCGACCGTTCCGTCGGAACCAAGACCCCAGAACATGCAGGACACCACACCTGCGGGCATGACGTTGATGTTCTCATTCACTGCAATGGAGCGGCCGGTCACATCGTCGTTGATGCCAACGGTAAAGTTGCTGAACGCCTTACCTGCAAGGTGGTCGAAGACAGCCTTTGCATGGGAAGGAGTGAAGTCCTTGCTGGACAGACCGAAACGGCCGCCGATTACCTTGACGTCATACTTGCCGAGCTGGCTGAGTGCGGTAACGACATCCTGATAGAGGGGCTCACCGAGGGAACCAGGTTCCTTGGTGCGGTCAAGTACAGCAACACGCTTCACGGAAGCGGGAAGCGCTGCGACAAAATGCTTTGCACTGAACGGACGATAGAGACGAACCTTCAAGACACCGGTCTTGCCGCCCTTCTTGTTCAGGTATTCGCTTGCCCATTCCATCGTATCCGCACCGCTGCCCATGATGACGACGACATCGGTGGCATTCGGATCTCCGACATAGTCGAAGAGGTGGTACGGGCGACCGGTAAGCTTGGCAACCTCGTCCATGTACTTCTGAACCATCTCGGGGAGGGCTTCGTAGTACGGGTTCACCGTCTCACGACCCTGGAAGTATACGTCTTCGTTCTGTGCGGCAACCTTCAATTTCGGGTGCTCGGGGCGCATGGCGCGCTCACGGAAACGGCGAACATATTCCTCGTTCACCAGCGGCCTGATCTCATCGTAGGAAATCTCCTCGACCTTCTGCAGTTCGTGGGAGGTTCTGAAACCATCGAAGAAGCTGAGGAAGGGGACTTGGGATTCCAGGGTGGCCAGATGTGCAACCAAAGCCATGTCCATGGTCTCCTGTACGTTGTTGGCACAGGTCATGGCGAAGCCGGTGTTGCGGCAGGACATGACGTCGGAGTGGTCACCGAAGATTGAGAGGGACTGTGCAGCAAGGGATCTTGCAGACACGTGGAAGACGGTCGGAATCATCTCACCGGCAATCTTGTGCATGTTGGGGATCATCAGGAGCAATCCCTGGCTTGCAGTAAACGTGGTGGTCAAAGCACCAGCAGAAAGAGCTCCGTGAACGGCACCAGCCGCACCAGCCTCTGACTGCATTTCCATGATCTCTACCTTTTTTCCCCAGAGGTTCTTGCGTCCGGTGCTGGACCAAGAATCCGCAAACTCTCCCATCGGAGAGGACGGGGTGATCGGATAGATTGCGGCGACTTCACTGAAGGCATATGCAATATGCGCAGCAGCGGTGTTTCCGTCAATAGTAACCCGGTTTTTGTTACCCATTTTGGCACTCCATAAAACAGTATTTGATGTGACCCGGAAGGGGTCACCCTATGCACGAACAAAAAAAAATCCACACAGATTTTCCACCTATCGATAATAAACCAATACGTGTTTGATTGCAACCTTCCCCAGTTTGATTTCGTTGATTGACAATCTTTTAGTCATGTACTATTTCCGTAGGTATGTATGGAGCGCAATATAACCGCATCCAAGCACAATGCAGATTCCTGCATTGATCAACCACAACTGCCGGTAGGAAACAACGAGCAGGAGCAATCCACCGAAGGTCGGTGAAATTGCATGTCCCAGACTGGAAGCGGTGGTCACATAGGCATTGCTGCGCGATCGAGTAGCCCGAGGGGCATAGGCATTGACGAATACATTGGCATTGGTCGCCATGAGGATCTCGCCGAATGTCCAGATGCAGGTGGCAGCCAGAAACAAGGGGAACGCATCACACCAAGCATACATACCATACCCCAGGACGAAGAAGAACATAGCCAGTGCCATGCTTGACAGCTGGCCCAACCGATACGTCCAGGCAGTGAGCGTCGTGGTTGCCACCAACACCGTGACAGCGTTGACCATCATCAACACGGCGTATCGACCGGTCCCGCTCTGCTCACCGAATAAAAACGAGAACTGCAACGGAAGCGTGAAGGTATTCTGCCCATACACCAGACTGTACAGTGAAAAAAACGCGTAGAACACCAGAAGCACCGTCTGCGGCCGGGCTTTCGAGACTTGAGGGGAGGGCTCTTCATTTCGCTCCACCGGACGGGTTTGCACCATTTTGATGGAAAGGCCCAGCAGGATGGTGGAAAGGCACAACAGCAAGGAGGAAAACGAAAACAGCAACACCAAGGAACGTGCATAGAGGAAGGAAGCCGCAACCGGACCTACCGCCACCCCGATATTCGTTCCAAGATACAGCAGACTGAAAGAACGCGAAAGCTGTTCGCTCTTGCTGAAGTCGGCAACCATGGTGTTGGTCAATGGGGACGTACCACCCCGGAAGGGACTGGCCAGCAAAATGAGATAGGGGACGAAATGTGGATGGGAAACATACAACATGGCACACAATAAATAGGAGAAACTGATCATGGATTGGTAGAATACCAAGAGCCGCTTGCTCCCAAATCGATCGGACAAGAAGCCGCTGGTCAGTTGGCCGAGCATCGTCAGCACGATGCTGGAAGACACGAACAATCCTGCCTGGGAACTGGAAAGCATAAGCTTCCCGGTGAGAATCAAAACCAACAGCATCTGCACAAAATCACCGAATCGATTGATGATCCTGATGACAAAGAGAATATAGATGCTGCGTTCCAATCCACGATACAAGGAAAACCCCGCCACAGGTGGACGGGGTTGTTGTGTACTCATGCTGTCTCCCTACCCTGTACAGAGGGTACGGAGAGAGCGCTTCTTGGTCAACACTCGCTGTGACCGCAGGAGAAACATTTCTTACAACCTTCGATATTCACGAAGGTGACATTGCCGCAGATCGGGCAAATATCGGGTTTCACGCTGGAAGTGGAGGAAGGAAGCCCCAGGTCAAGCTGGCCCAAATCCTCCGGTTCATCCTCCTCATCCGGAAGGCGAGAAGCCTCACGTTCGGAATCTGTGGACCCGATATGCTGCTGCAACACTTGGGCAACCGCATCCGGAAGGCTCATGACCCGGTTCTTCCCGAAGCCCATCGAACGACCGCTTCCGATACCGGCAAGTTGCCCGATGATGGACTGTGCCCGTTGGTCCGGGGTCAGCGGGGATGGCATGCGCAGCATCAGGCTGATGAGCCTTCCCAACCCTTCCGCATCCGCAGCTACGTCGGAACCGACCTTAGCCACATTGATGAAAACCTCGAAGATGTCGGTGGGCTTGGGCCCATCGCAATTGACGGTGATGTATGCCGTCCCAATCGGAGTCGCCTTGCGGTAGGTGGTCCCATGCAGAACCGTGGACCGTACCCGCGGCTTCGGCTCGGAGGAGCGGGAAACCAAAGGCTTCTCACTTTCCTTCTTCTCTTCCGGTTCATCCTTCTTGGCAGTCAAAACCTGGGTATCCCGAGAGCCATCCCGATAGGTGGTACCACCCTTGCAACCCAGGTCATAGAGCAGCTCGTACAACTTTCCGGTCTGCTCGACGGTATATTCCTTGGGCGTATTACCGGTCTTGGAAATGGAGGAATCAACCCACTTCTGGATGGCGGCCTGCACCTTCACATGCCCTTCCGGGGCAAGATCCATGGCAGAAACGAAATATGCGGGTTTCTTCTGTCCAGGATGTGCCTTCACCCAATCCTCATACACCTTCACCCGCTCGATGTTCGTCCCCATGCGACCGGTACGTTCCCATTCCCAGAAATAGTATGGCTCGATTCCGGTGGAGGTGTTGACCATCGTACCGGTCGTGCCGGTCGGAGCCTGGGTCAGCAAGGTCACATTACGCAGTCCCTGGGTACGCACTTTCTCCCGAATATCTTCGGGCAGCTGCACCATGAAACCGCTTTGCAGCAGCTTCTCAGCATCGAAGAGCGGGAAGCTTCCCTTCTCCTTGGCCAAGTCGCTGCTTTCCGTATAGGCCTCGACACAGATGAACTTGTACAGCTCCTCGATGAATTTCAGGCTTTCCTCGCTGCCGTACGCCAGTTCCATCTTGATCAACATATCGGCAAGCCCCATGGTACCCAAGCCGATGCGCCGTTCGCTCAGTTGCTGCTTCTTGTTTTCATCAAAGAAATAGGGGGTATCATCAATGACATCATCAAGGAAACGGACCGCGGCCCTCACCGTCCTGCCCAAATCCTCATACAACACCTTCTTATGCTGGACGAATTGGCTGAGATTGATCGAACCGAGATTGCAGACTCCCCAAGGAGGAAGCCCTTGTTCCCCGCAGGGATTGGTACTTTGGATGGTCGAATAATACCAAGAGTTGGACATCTTGTTGTACCGGTCGATGAAGAACACCCCCGGTTCGGCACTTGCCCACGCACTTTCGACGATGGCTTCCCAGATTTTCTTCGCCTTCAGCTTCTGGTACACCACCACCTTATGGCCGTCCTTCTGCCACTTGGCGATATCGCCGTCCCACTTGCTGTTATAGTCAGGATCGGAAGTATCGGGGAAATACGTCTCCCAATCGCCGTCACTGCGTACCGCAGCCATGAAATCGTCGGTGATGCCGACGCTGATATTGGCATTGGTGATCCTGCCCATCTCACGCTTGGAATTGATGAAATCCAGGATATCGGGATGCCAGACGTTGAGGATCAACATCAAGGCCCCCCTCCGGGACC
This sequence comes from Sphaerochaeta sp., assembly GCF_050256055.1. Lineage (NCBI taxonomy): Bacteria > Pseudomonadati > Spirochaetota > Spirochaetia > Spirochaetales > Sphaerochaetaceae > Sphaerochaeta > Sphaerochaeta sp. Next base: position 15,860 of record NZ_JBFWIJ010000001.1, read on the forward strand.
CTCCCTGCTCAATCAGGCCGGTGACGAAGCTGAAGAGCCCGCCCCAGCTTACCGATCCACTGGAACGGCCGTTTACGCCCTTGACGTAGCTGTGCCTGGGCCTGAGTGAGGAGATGTTCATCCCCACTCCGCCGCCGCGGCTCATAATCTCGGTCATCTGCCCCAGCGAGGCAATGATGCCACCACGACTGTCCTTCGGGGAAGGGATCACGTAGCAATTGAAGTAGGTCAGGTTCTGATCCGTTCCCGCACCGGTAAGAATCCTGCCTCCAGGGACGAACTTCCAGTCCTCCAGGAGCCAATTGAACTCTTTTTCCCATTGCTTTCGCACCTCCGGCTTCTCTTGGGAAGCGATACCTTTCGCTACACGGGCGAGCATCTGGGCGGGGTCGGTTTCCAGCGGCTTATCCACATCCTCACGCTTGACATGCAGGATCACCCCGTCGTCAAGTTTCACGGTGATGGCATCATCGAGGCCGAGTTCCGTAACCACTCCGATTTCCCGTTGGCCGGTCTTCGGATTACTCACGGCAACCACGACATCGCCGATCTTCAGCGTCTGTTTCTTCACATCTTTCAGCGCATACCGGTCAAGAAAAATCTTGCGCCCCAACCCACTCAATTCATTCTTTGCTGAGCCCATGTAATCCCTCTATATGTAAAAGTTTTCACTTACTGTTTCGACTGATGAAACACCCGTCCCCAAGAAAAAATCTTCAGTGAAATACAAGGGTCGAAGCAAGTCGACCCGCATCTACCATAGCATGTGGAAGCAAAGTTGGCAAGCGGCAATACATTATTTATAGCGCAGTAAGAAGTTGAATAACGCTATATATAGTGTTATATAGGTTTTATAGTAGTTAGCTATCATCCCTACATAATTGCGTATTGGAAAGGTCGGAAAAGGTCAAAGCAAGGATGTACAATTCCTTGCAACCTATAAGGGATGAGAGAGGAAAAACCAAAACCACACCCAACGCAGGCCGGGAGGAAAACCATAGCCAAACCGCATCCTAACACGATGACAACAGCACCGTTTTGTCGATTCTCTAGTGTCTCAAAGAAAGGGAGTCTCCCAACCGGAAGACCCCCTCGATACACATATCCCAACGGGAACGCTACCCATCAATACCCAAGTTGCACCATGGCATCAGCAACCTTCTTGAAACCTGCGATATTCGCACCCTTCACATAGTTGATGTACCCGGAATCCTCCCGACCCTCGTTGATGCAAGCCTGATGAATCTGCGTCATGATCGTATGCAACTTCTGATCGACCTCCTCAGCAGTCCAGGAAAGATGCATGGCATTCTGGCTCATCTCCAAACCGGAGACAGCCACCCCACCCGCATTGGCGGCCTTGCCCGGGGCGAACGGGATGCGCTGCTTGATGAAAAAGCTCACTGCATCAGCCTGGCACCCCATGTTGGAGGTTTCCACCACGTACTTCACTCCGTTTGCAGCCAAAGTCTTTGCATCCTCAAGATCCAACTCGTTCTGGATGGCGCAGGGAAAGGCCAGATCAACCGGTACTTCCCAAGGCTTCCTGCCGGCCACGAACACGGCTCCGAACTTCTTGGCATAGGGAGCCACCACATCATTGTTTGACGTGCGCAGCATATTCATGTACGCCCATTTCTCCGGAGTTCCGATTCCATCCTTGTCGTAGATGTATCCGTCCGGACCGCTGATCGTCACAACCTTCGCACCCAATTGGGTTGCCTTGATGGCCGCCCCCCAGGCAACATTGCCGAATCCACTGAGCGCAACCGTTTTTCCTTCCAGACTATCCTGATGGGCCTCGAGCATCGCCTTGGCGAAATACATCGTACCATAGCCGGTGGCCTCAGGACGCACCAAGGAACCGCCATAGCCCAGACCCTTACCGGTCAATACCCCGGTATTTTCGGCTCTGATGCGCTTGTATTGCCCGTACAGATACCCAATCTCGCGTGCACCGACGCCGATATCACCGGCGGGCACATCGGTATCGGGTCCAATGTACTTCTGCAACTCGGTCATGAACGAACGACAAAACCGAAGGATCTCGGCATCGCTCTTTCCACGCGGATTGAAATCGCTTCCGCCCTTGCCCCCACCCATGGGCAGGGTGGTCAGACTGTTCTTCAACGTCTGTTCGAAGCCAAGAAACTTCAAAGTCCCCAGCGTAACGCTTGAGTGGAAACGCAAACCACCCTTGTACGGACCCAATGCATTGTTAAACTGCACCCGATACCCGCGGTTGACCTGCAGGTTCCCCTCATCATCCTCCCATTCCACCCGGAACGAGTGGATGCGGTCGGGCTCGGTCATTCGTTCCAGAATCCGATTCTTCTCATAGACCGGGTTCTCATTGACCACATCGATGACACTCTCCAGGACCTCTCGGACCGCCTGGATAAACTCAGGCTGAGCGGGGTTCTTCCGTTCCAGCTCTTCCATAATGGCATCAAGGTTATACATACCTAGGTTTCACTCCTTGGAATCAACGACACAGTGGCGTTGTTTTGTTCAGAAAGCGTAAACCCAGCTCTACAATCTGTCAATGCTAAATTATGGTAACCGTCAATAATAGTATTTATATTTACCTATGATTCAATTTGTTGTATAAAATTTGAATTTTTAATCAAAAATTACAAGAAATCGAAAATCTACTCAAACTATGGTGCTCATGCTACACTGCTCGTATGTATACACTTGACCCAACCTGGCTGCCCTTCAGCAACCTGATGCTGAAACATATTTACAATGTCCTTTTGATCTGCAACGACTACGACCGGTTCCTGCTCGAGGAAGACGGACGCGTTGAAGAGGAACTGTACCTCGAATATACCCAGTTGGGACTGAACAACCCCCCGAAAATCACCCATACCAGCTGCGGCGAGGAAGCCCTTGCCCTGATTGCGCAGCGCAAGTTCGAACTGGTCATCACCATGCTTGACCTCGGCCCCGAGTCCGTGGAACAACTGGCGGCATCCATCAAGCAGCTCGACCCGCAGATGCCAGTCATTGCGCTTTCCCCTTCGTCCAGCCACAAACGCAACAAGCTGCTCAAGGGATCCGACTGTCAGGACATCGATTATTTCTTCTACTGGCAGGGGGACCCGACCATCTTCCTGGCCATGATCAAGCTCGTCGAGGACCGGATGAACCTTGACCATGACACCAAAGCCGCAGACGTACAGGTCATCATCCTGGTGGAGGATTCGATCCGCTTCTACTCCTCATACCTTCCCATGATGTACACCTGCTTGATCCAGCAGAATCGCTCGGCCATCCTTGAAGCCCTGAACAATTGGGGAAGGACCCTTCGGATGCGCGGAAGACCCAAAATCGTCCTTGCCCGAACCTACGAAGAAGCGGTAAGCCTGTATACAACCTACCGGCACAACATCCTGGGCATCATCACCGACATGGCCTATCTTCGTGAAGGCGAACAGGACAAATATGCCGGCCTTGCCCTTACCCGCATGGTGCTTTCCCGGGACCCGGAGATCCCCATGCTCATCCAAAGCAGCGACAGCAATGCCAAGGAAAGCGCAGAAGACAGCGGGGCATTTTTTCTGTGGAAGCACAGCTCCTCCCTTCTGTTCGAATTGAACCGATTCATGACCAGCCATTACGGATTCGGCCCGTTCATTTTCCGTGATCCGACGACCATGGAGGAAATTGCCCGGGCCGAGACCATGCGCGACCTTCAGCGCCTGCTCCCCTCTATTCCCGCGGAAAGTTTTGATTTCCATTGCCGCCGCAATGAATTTTCCCGCTGGCTCAGAGCCCAGAGCCTGTACACCCTCGCCGCCCGTATCAAGGATCTGCAAATCCCCGCCGGTGGGGATGCACAGGAAGTCCAACGACAGCTCATTGAAATCATACGCACCTATCGGAGTGAACGGACCAAGGGAGTAATCGCTCAATTCAGCAGGAACAACTACGACGAAACCCTCTTCTTCAGTCGCATCGGAGGAGGTTCTCTGGGTGGCAAGGGACGTGGCCTTGCCTTCATCGACATGGTATTGCGGGCAGCAAAAATACCGGATAAATATCCTGAGGTCTATCTTTCCATCCCACGAACCGTCGTCGTCACCACCGACCAGTTCACCCAATTCATTGAGGAAAACAATCTCAAAGACATCACCACGGCCGACCTGCCTGATGAAACCCTGTTGAAGATATTCCTTTCCAAACCACTGAACCCTGAATTGGTATTGAATCTTGCAGAAATCATCCAAGTCATCCACCAACCGATCTGCGTCAGGTCTTCCAGTCTGCTTGAGGACTCGCATTACCAGCCGTTCGCCGGGGTCTATGAGACCTGCATGCTTCCCAACCGAGGCAGCGATGATGCTCGCCTGGCCGAGCTGTGCGATGCAGTCCGCGCCGTCTGGGCTTCCACGTATTTCAGAAGCGCGAAGGAATACCTGAAGGCGACGGAACACATGCTGGAAGAAGAAAAAATGGCGGTCATCATCCAACAAGTCATCGGCAGTGAACATGGTTCGTACTGGTATCCGAACATCAGCGGCGTAGGGCGCAGCCTCAATTATTATCCACTCGGTGGAGAAAAACCGGAGGACGGGGTCGGTATGCTCAGCTTCGGCTTCGGCAAGGCGGTCGTCGACAACGGTTCCGCACTTCGATTCTCACCCTCCCACCCCAAACGCCCCGCCCAGTATTTGGGCGGCAACCAGACCAGCAGCCAGCATGCCTTCTACGGCCTGAACCTCACCAGCGGCTACCACCCCCTGGAAGAAGGCGGACTGGAAAATCTTGAATTGCTTGACCTCAGCGAGGCACAGCAATTCCCCGAAACCCTGAAATACATCGCCAGCACCTATGATATGACCACTGGAGGATTGTCTGAATCAATAAAGGCGGAAGGACAGAAGGTGATCACTTTCAATGGGATACTCAAGTATGATGCATTCCCCTTGGCCCAGATTGTGAAGGATGTGCTCAGCCTGGGAACGCAGGCGATGGGGAAACCGGTGGAAATAGAATTCGCCGTAAACCTCAACCGCAAGGCACCCAAGAAACAGGAATTCAGTTTGCTGCAGATCCGTCCGATCGCCCTGGGAAACGAGGAAAGCGATGTAAATATCACTGATGAGGAACGCAATAACGCCGCCATTTATGCGAACGTCGTCATGGGCAACGGCCGGATAGAGGAAATCAGCGACATCATCTACCTGAAGACGGACCGATTTGATGCGTCGCGCATGAAGGATATGGCCAAGGAACTGGATAAACTCAACGCCCAAATGGTACTCTCTGAGCGGGATTACGCCCTCTTGGTTGCAGGACGACTTGGTTCCTGCGACCCTTGGCTCGGCATTCCGGTGACCTGGTCGCAGATCTCCCGATCCAAGGTCATCATCGAAACCGGGTTGCAGGGTTTCCAGGTGGAACCCAGCCAAGGAACCCATTTCTTCCAGAACATGACCAGCTTGGGCTGTCTTTATCTGACCATAAATCCTTCCTACCGATCGGGAAAGCTCGATCTGAAGCGACTACAGGACCTTCAGATCTACGACGAAACCGAACACTTCATCCATGCCCATGCAGAAAAACCGCTCACCATCAAGGTGAACGGATTCAAACAGGAAGGGGTAATCGTCATCAAATCCTAGGCATTCCGATGGGTCGCACGATACCCGGCGACCCAGATGTCTGTATGCGCCCGCACCGCCTGTACTGCTGCTTCGCTGTCCCGGGCCATGATGGCCTGATGCAGCCGTAGATGGACGTCCGCCACTCCCTCATGGATGGGATTGATCGTCTTGGTGAACAGCTCGATGACAAACGTATAGATATTCTCCACAATGCTGTTGTGGCTGAATCGGGCCAGCAACCGGTGGTAACGCAGATCCAAGGACCCGGCATGCTGTTCGCTTCTGCCTTCCTTCGTCAGCTCTTCCTGGAATTTCTGCATCGTCTGATCCAAGAGGACGAATTCATCCTCACTGGCAAACTCGATGACCAACTTGACGATACCCTCCTCCAGCAATTGCCGCACCTGCGTAAGGCTGCGGTAATCACGGTCCTGGACGAGAATCTGGAACAGTTGCGGATCAAAGAGGCGTTTGTTGGATGCACTCGAAACAAAGGTGCCGTGGCCTTGCTTGATTTCAACCACCCCGTAGGCGGAGAGAATCTTCAGTGCCTCACGCACCGTACCACGACCGACTTTCAGACTTTCTGCAAGGGAAATTTCGTTGGGTATCATATCCCCAGGGGTAAGTTTCTGCTCAATGAGCAATTCCTTGATCTTCTCAATCACCCCTTCCACTGCCGAGGGACGAGCCTCGCGGACTGCGAACATATCTTCCATGAGAACAGTACCCCCTCACTACAGCCACCTATCATACCAACACCCTTCGATGAAAGCAAGAAATGGTTCTTCAGTCCTTGTAGTCATCCCGTGAGGGAGTGAAACATTCGATCAATTCGGTATCCTCGAGAATGATGGAGCCGTGCATCTCATTCGAGGCGAAATAATATGCATCACCTGCTTTTAGATCAAGCACCTCTCCCCCTTCCTTCAGAAAGTGGATATGCCCCTTGATCACGATGCCGCTCTGACTCTGCACATGCGTATGCATCTCCAGCTTGGAACCTTTGTCGAGGTAGAAATAACACATCATGGTGTCTTCATCATAGCTGAGTGTCACCCGGTCGATACCGGGAGCACGACTTACGCGTGCATCCGTATACAGATTGCCCCGATGCTTCTTAGTTTCCATGGTATTCCTTCCTCCGTCGGGCGATCAGGCCCAGCAGCTCATTCCAACCTTTTTGGAAGCTGGTTCTGAACAGTTCGACCCCGCCGTACTCATAGTATGCATCCACACCCATTCCATCAACTTCCAAAGCCTTGCGATAGTCGGGCAACTGCTGCTTCAGCTGTTCCATTTCTTCGCCGCTCAGGTTCTCAGCAATCCGGGAAACTACCGGCTTGTCTAAACCAAGCAGGACATCAGCGGTCCCCGTCCAGTTGATGGTGATCGAGAGATCGCCTCCCACCAACTCTGTGAAATCCTCGAGTTTCCGCGCTCCGCCACCGATCATGATCCCGGGATACGAACGCTGCTTGAGCAGCTCATATTCAGCCTTGGCTATCGAAAGGCCTGCATACCGGAGCAGCTTCTCATCAATATGAAGGTTGTTCTGCTCGACCACACGCTTGAAATGGTCGTCCAGAATACCGGTGATATGCGTCACATAGAAAGGCGGATTATGATTGCTTTCGGCGCTGATCTTTTGGTAGGCTTCACAGATGGAAACCATCTGGCTCAGAGACATCACCTCCGTAGCCATGGTAGGGATATTCCGTTCTACCATTGCGTTGATCGCCTCGATCCCCCATTTGGTCACCGGAATCTTGATGCAGATGTTTTCCCCAATCCTACGGTTTTCCAATCCCTCTCTAATGATCAGGTCCGTATTGGTCTCGGCGAACGGATCGCCTTGGATGGTGACCAATCCTTGCTTTCCGCCGCTGCGTTCGTAGAGAGGCAGAAACAGATCGGCAAGCCGGGATACCATCATCTGCTGGACTTTGGAGGCCACAATTGAATCATCCGCCTCATAGGGAAGCAGAAGGTCGATGGCCCTGAGGACGATGCGAAAATCATCCTTGGATGCAAACAACTTGGAAACATAGCTGGGATTGGTCGTACACCCGACTGCCCCGGCCGCAATGGCCGACTTTGCCTGTTCAAGGGTTGGATTGTTGATCCAAAACCGGGTATTCGTCTCTTTCTGGACACGATGGAAATATGTGTTGTTCATCTGAGCACCTCTAGGCGAAGACAAGATTGGGAAGCCACAAAGATATCTGTGGGATATAGGTGAGAATCACCAATGACACGATCAGGGAGGCAAGATACGGGAGAACCGCCTTGAAGACCTTTCCCACGGGAAGTCCCACCAGCGGACTGAGCATATACACACTCATACCCACTGGAGGGGTGATCATACCGATCATCAGGTTGAACACCATCACCAAGCCGAAGTGCACCGGATCCACACCAGCCGCCATCAAAGGAGGCAGGAGAATCGGGGTGAGGATCATGATGGCCGCAGTCGATTCCAGGAACATTCCTGCCACCAGAAGCACCACATTGGCAAGAAGCAGAAGCACGACCGGATTGTCGGAGATGCTGAGCATCAAGGTCGAAACCTGCTGGGGAAGCTGCTCAACAGTGAGGACCCAGGCAAAAATTGCCGCCGAAGCAACGATGAACAATACACTGGCTGTCGACTGCAGCGTTTCCTTGCAGGTCCGCAGAAAGGAAGAAACGGTCAATTCCTTGTAGACAAAGCTCAAAACCAACGCATAGGCAACGGCGATGGATGCAACCTCGGTCGGAGAGAACCAACCCGAGAGCATGCCACCCATCATGATGACCGGCATCAACATGGAGGGAAGACCCCGTTTGATGATCGAGCGAATCTCAGAAGCACTGAATTTTCCTTCAACCCCTCTGGGGTAGTTGAACTTGCGGGCGAAGCAGGAAACCTGCACCATCAAGGCCATGGCGATGACCAACGCAGGGAGGACTCCGGCGATCAGCAGCCTCATCGAAGAAGTCTCCGCCGCCGCACCGTAGATGATCAAAGGGATCGAGGGAGGAAAAATCGGACCGATGACCGCAGAAGCAGCCGTAATGGCCGCCGAATGGGTGCGGGGATACTTCTGTTTGTCCATTGCCTCGATTTCAATATTCCCCAGACCTCCGACGTCAGCCAGGGCAGCTCCGCTGATCCCGCTGAAAATCAGGGATGCAACAATATTTACCTGGGCCAGACCACCCTTGAGACGTCCAACCAACAACTTTGCAAATTCAAACAATCGCTCGGTGATGCCGGAACTGTTCATCAAGCCGGCGGCCAGGATGAAGAGCGGGACGGCAAGCATCGGGAAGGAATTGAGACTGGTGACCATCCGCTGGATCAACTGACTCGGCGGAATATGGGCGAGCATCAAATATAGGGCGGACGGAATCCCCATGCTTACGGCTATAGGAAGTCCGGTAGCAAGCAGAAACAGAAAGAGAATGATTACCAAGGAACCGCTCATGCCTGTCCCTCCTTAGCCAACAGATGCTGTACAGCACTCACCACCGAACAGATGACCATGCCGACAATCCCCAAAGTGATGGGGAGATAGAAAATCGCATTGGGCATCGCCAGGGCGGGAGTTCTCACATTCCAGTTGAACTCCATGATGGTGGCGATGGCAAACAGGCCATAGAGACCAAACGCCATGATCAGCAAATCGGTGAAGAACGACACCCAACGTTTGGCCTTTACCGGTAGATACATCACCACGATATCGACGATGATATGCTTCTGTGTAAAGGTCAGCGGGGGAATCATCAGAAACACCAAGGAAACAAGGGAGAATCGGGCAAGTTCCTCCAGTTGAATCGACCCTGCATTGAAAATGTTGCGCATGATGATCTGGATGAAGACGGATGAGAAGAGAACCAGCAGAAACACGATGGCGACGGCTTGGTAGAATCTTATCCCCTTCCTAATAAGGTTGTTCATAGGACTATTCCTTGCTCAAACATCGGAACGAGTGGATGCAAGGGCCATCCTTGCATCCACGAACGCTATCCTGATCTTATTTGATCGCATGAATCATATCATAATATTTGCCCCAAGCCTTTCCAAAACGCTCGTTGACAACCTTGGTGACTGCAGTGCGGAATTCATCGACTTTCAAACCATCGGCTGCGGTAATGATCTTCATGCCTTTGTCCTTCAACGTCTGGACATCCTTGGCCTCGTTGTCGCGGACATACTTTGAAATCCAATCCCTGGTCTCACGAGCCACCTCGGTGAAAATCTTCTTGTTTTCCTCACTCAGCGATTGCCAGACTTTCTCGTTGATCACCACAGGCTCCGATCCCATGATATGGTCGGTCATCATGGCATACTTCTGCACTTCGTAGATATTGCTGGTCACCAGCGTGCTGACCGGGTTTTCCTGGCCATCGGCGACACCGGTGGAGAGTGCTACGGGAACTTCAGCCCAGTCGATGGGGACGGCAACCGCTCCCATACCCTCTACCGCAGCGAGATAGATCGGGGAAGGAATGGCCCGGATCTTCTTTCCGGCCAGATCCTTGGGGGAGTACACGGGAAAATTCGCAGTCAGCTCACGGGTTCCGAAATAGAAGGAATACAGGATCCTGACGTTTCTGGTATCGATCAATTTCTGGTTCAGTTCCTTCAATGCGGGGGATGTCTCAGGATCGGTAGCCTTGAGTAGATGATCGACATCGCGATAGAGATAGGGCGTGTCGAACAAACCGAGATCATTGAGCAGGGGCTGCAATCCACCATACGTGTTGTGGTGCATCGCGATCGAACCCATCGAAACGGCTTCCGCCATCTCGGAGATGGAACCCAGCTGACTGGCCGGATACACTTCAATCTTGATGGCTCCGCCGGTGCGCTCGGCAATCTTGTCGGCGAAGTACTGTGCCTGCAGTCCATTCGGACTGGAAGCGGGGTTCATGTGGGCATAGCGAAGCACCAACGGCTTCTCAGCGGTCGGACCAGCGGCCTCGGCCTGTCCTGCAGCAAACAGGAATCCTACCATACTCACCATAAGCAACAGTGCGATCATCCTTTTTTTCATACTGTCTCTCCTTTTGTATACACCTTCCGGCCAAGCCGGAATAGATTACCTTGTCTTTTTGGCCATTGCCTGCTTCGCCGCATCCACAATGTCCTGAACGGACATACCGTAGGCATCAAGCAACTCATCGGGGAATCCTGACTGGCCGAATACATCCTGAAGTCCCAACCGTACCAAATGGGCGGGAGCCATTTCTGCGATTATTTCCGCCACTGCACTGCCCAACCCGTTGATAATGGTGTGGTCCTCAATGGTTACCGCACAACCGGTGGCATGCAGCACGGCAGCCAGACCTTCCTTGTCCAGCGGCTTGATTGTCGCCACTTCCACCACTTTGGCCTTGATGCCTTCTTCCTGCAAGCGTCTTGCCGCCTCCAGGACACGGTTCAGGACAAATCCGTGGGATAGCAATGCAACATCACAACCCTCATCAAAGAGGATGCGGATCCGGCCCAGCGGGAACGGGCTGTCGTCGCTGAGCACCTTTTCCTCCCTTCCGCTTCCGATACGGATATACACAGGACCATCGATATCCACACTGGCAAGCATGGCCTGGTAGACCTGCTTCCCGTCCGCCGGACAGAGAATCGTGAAATTGGGCATTGTCCTCAGAATTCCGATATCCTCGATGAACTGGTGGGATACCCCTTCACGATTGCCCCCGTGCAGGCCTCCATTCGCACCAATGAAGCGCACCTTCAGATTGGGATACGCAACAAACGTACGCATCTGCTCACAGGCCCGCATGGTCAGAAATCCTGCATACGTACAGATATAGGGGAGCAATCCACCGGCTGCCAAGCCGCTGGAGACCCCGACTCCATTTTGTTCGGCAATTCCCAATTCGATCACCCGTTCGGGGAACTGCTCCAGAAACGGTTCCCCTTTGACCACCTTCAGCGAATCGGTGGAAACGAATACCACCTCATCACGCTGCTGGGCAAGGTGCAGCAGAGCATCCCTGAATCCAATTCTGGTACTGTCGATCGTGCTCATCCATTGCCTCCCAATTCCTTGATGGCCTGTTCATATTCAGCTTCGGTATACACCCGTTTATGCCAGGAATTTTCACCTACCATGAAGGAAACCCCGTTTCCTTTGACCGTTTTGCAGATGATTGCTGTCGGCCTATCCTTCACTGCCTTCGCCACTTCGACAGCCTGCAGAATCTGGGGAATGGAATGCCCGTCGATGGACAGCACATTCCAACCGAACGCCTTCCATTTCTCATCAATCGGATAGGGACCTGAGATCTCTCCGACCGTCCCCCCGCTCTGGTAGTTGTTGTTGTCCACGAATACGGTCAGATTGGAAGCTTTCTGATGGCTTGCCGCCATAGCAGCTTCCCAGATCATCCCCTCACCCAGCTCACCATCGCCGGTGATCACATAGACGCGGTAGGACTTCTTTCGGATCCGTGCGGCCAGAGCCATGCCCAAGCCGATCGAAACACCGTTTCCCAACGAACCGGTCGTTGCATCCAACCCTTTGGTCTTGGGCGCGTAGGGATGCCCCTGCAGATGACTGTCCAGATACCTGAGTGTATACAGCTCCTCAACCGGGAAAAATCCCCTGCGGGCGAGAGCGGCATAGAGCACCGGACAGGAATGTCCCTTGGACAGGACCAATCGATCCCGGTCCTCCCAATCGGGTTTTGCAGGATCAATGTGGAGCACGGAGAAATACAAGGCGGTAATGATATCGGCTACCGAAAAACTGGGGCTGGGATGCCCATCCTTGGTCCGATACACCATCTCAACCACGTCGCGACGCAGTTGGAGGGACATCTGCTGCAATTCCTGCACTTCCATCAGAAGGCCTCCCCAAGCATCTGCTTTACCATCTGAACCCCGAATCGAGGGCTGGACAGCACCGTTTTTCCGGTCAATCGTGCCAACGGTTCCTCCATTCTGGCCATTGAGCCTTGAGCAAGGAGTATGACATCGCAGGAATCCGAAACCTGCTTGGCCGTCTCTGCAACCAGACGGTCATGGGTTGGTCCATCTCCTGAGGTGATGGCGCTGAACGCCCCTTCAGCCAATGCAGAAACCGTCCGTATGGTTTTCCCCGATTCGGCGGCACATCGCTGCAGGAGGCGAAGTGTGGGATCAAGGGTGGTTGGAAGGGTTGCCAGTACCGCTATGGAATCGGAAAGCTCGATGGCTTTTCGCGCCATCGGCTCGTCGATGCGGACAATCGGGATGGGAAAAAATTCGCGTGCACCGTAGACGGCATCCCCGATCGAGGAACAGGTATTGAGAATCAACTCGGCGCCGGAGGCACAGGCTATCTCATAATATCCGTACAGTCTTCGCTTGACCGCTTTGGTCAGCGTTCCGGCCTCGATGATATCGCCGATCATACTGTCATCAAGGATGTTCATTATCTTGCAATCCCCCAGGCTTTCCTTCAAAAGATCGGAAAGTGGTTTTACCAATGCAGCCCCTGTATAGATTGCAGCAATTGTATGCTCAGCCATGCATGATACCCCCAATTCTTATAACGTCATACATCATACATATGAAGAATGAGGCACAATCTTGGATCTGTCAAGAAAAACCTTCCCCAAGAGAGCTTTGCGGGTATGCAGATGCAGAACCTTGCAGGCGGTTCTCAGTATTGGAACGTATTATTGGTCGGTATGTACAGGAATTTACTCTGATTTGGGAGCCAAGGCTTCCCACAGGGTGTCCTCAGGAGGAGGAGCGATGACGGAAATCTTTTCCTTTTTCACCGGATGCACGAAGGAAATCGAGCGGGCATGCAGGCAGATTCCCCCATCGGGATTGGAACGCTTGGCGCCATACTTCAGATCTCCCTTGATATGCAACCCAAGTGCTGCAAGCTGTGCACGGATCTGGTGATGCCGTCCGGTATGCAGGGCGATTTCCAGGAGAAAGTAATTCTTCGAGGTACTGATCAGCCGGTAATCAAGCTTGGCAAGCTTGCCTCCCTTCTTTTCCACCGGCAGCGCCACACTCTTGTTCGCCTTGGTATTCCGGATGATGTAATGCACCAAGGTCCCTTCCTCCTGGTTGGGCAAGGCATCAACGATGGCCCAGTAGGTTTTCTGCACCCCACTGCCCTTGAACAGTTCATTCAGCCTGATCAAGGCCTTTTCCGTCTTGGCGTACACGACGATTCCACTGGTGGGGCGATCCAAACGATGCGGAATCCCCAGATAGACATTGCCCTGCTTTTGGTAGGTCACCTTCAAGTAATCCTTCACCAGGTCGGCAAGCGTTTGATCCCCTGTCTGGTCCCCTTGGACCAACTCACCGCACACCTTGTTGATGATGATCAGATGATTGTCCTCAAAAAGAATCCTCTGTTTGATATCCATCCTTACTCCTCCCCCTGCTCGTCAAACAAGGACGGTTCGGTCTCGCTTGCATGCACCACTTCCTTGACCGCCCGCAATTTGAGGGAAGCAACCTCCTTGACGGCGATCCTCACCCCATTGGCCTTCACCCCCTTGACCAGATAATCGGAGAAATAGAACTTTTCCTCCAGTATTCTCAGTCCGGGCTTGGGCTTGTAGGTGACCGTGAGCTCCGCGTTCTCAAAGGTGGAAAGCTTGACCAACTTGAAATCCCCCTCAGGAAGCAGCGGATAAACCTTCTTCAGCTGATAGCCCATGATCTGGCACCGTTTGAGGAAGAGATACTTGTACGTCTTCTCCTGATAGATGATGGTGAATACCAATTTTGAGAGCTCGCTCTTGTCTGCAAAGCCGCAGTACAACAAGCCTTTGCCAACGAATTCCTTCTCAGGGGCGTCGATCACTTGGTAGGTACCATCCTTTCGGATGACCAACACGCGGTCGAACGGGCTGACTTCCAGCAACGTATTGCCGTTTTTCACCCCGTACCCGAGATACCCGTTGGCTGGATCATACTTGACGCCGAGGTTGCGTTCAGCCACTTCCTTGACATCTACCAGCTCGAATTGCTTGATCGTCGTCTTCCGTCCATGTTCCTGCAAGCCGAGCATCTGCTTCAGGTCTCCCAGATAGGAAAGGGAATACCCGATAAGATTACCGAGTTTTTGCTGGATATCGGCAATGTTGGCATTGATCTGCTCGATCTCTTCCCGATTTTTCTCGATGTCAAACAAACTGATGCGTCGGATGGGAATTTTCAGCAATCGTTCCACATCCTCAAGATCAACCGATCTGAACAGTTGGTCCTCAAACGGTTTGAAACCGGTCAACACGGCTTTGTTTACCTCTTCCGCACTCTTTTTCTGCTCGATGCGTTTGTAGATGCGTTCCTCGATGAAAATACGTTCAAGCGTCCGTGCATGCAATTTGTCCTGCAGGTGTCCCTTCTCCAGCTCCAGCTCCGCTTTCAGAATCTGTACAAGATGCTGGGCATGCCAGTCAAGAATCTCATGCACGCCCATAATCGTCGGGGTGTTTTCCCGGATGACCAGCGGGTTGATAGAAAGTTTGGTTTCGCAGGATGTATAGGCATACAGGGCGTCGACGATTTCCTGAGAGTACGTATTGCGGGCAAGGTTGATCTCAATGTTCACCTTCTCTGCAGTGAAGTCGTTGATCGAACTGATCTTCAGCTTTCCTTTCTTCGCAGCTTCCTCCACCGAACGGATCATCAATTCGCTGGTAACCCCGTACGGGAGTTCCTCGATGACGATACGCTTGGGATCGGAGGTATTGAGCTTGGCACGCACCGAGACCGAACCCCTTCCATCTTGGTAATCCTTGACATCCATGATCCCCCCGCCGGGAAAATCGGGATAGAGTGCATAGGCTTCCCCCCGCAGGGAGGAAGCCATGGCATCGAGTACCTCCAATGGATTGTGGGGAAGAATGTAGGTGCTCATACCCACGGCAATGCCGCTCACCCCCTGGATGAGTACGACCGGAATCTTGGCAGGGAAGGCGACCGGTTCCTGGTTTCGTCCATCATAGGAATCGACGAACTGGGTCAGTTCCGGGTTGTACAGGACCTTCTTGGCGAATGGGAGGAGGCGGCACTCGATGTATCGGGCTGCTGCTGCGCTGTCACCGGTTAGGATGTTGCCGAAGTTTCCCTGACGTTCAATGAACAGCTCACAGTTGGCAAGATTCACCAAGGCCTCGTAGATGGAGGCATCCCCATGCGGATGGTAGCGCATCGCCCAGCCGACCACGTTCGCCACCTTGTGGAATTTGCCGTCGTCCATCTCAAACAAGGTATGGATGATGCGACGCTGGACCGGTTTGAAACCATCCACCAAGTCGGGGATGGCCCGCTCCTTGATCACGTAACTTGCATATTCAAGAAAATTCTGTCGGAAAATGGAATGGGCTTGGGTCATCAGATCAGATTCTCCATAATGAATTCGCGTCGTTCAGGGGTGTTGTTGCCCATATAGAACTCAAGCGTCTTGTGCATCTCATTCATGCCGGGAATGGAAACGGGAATGAGGCGCATATCCTCGCCGATGAACTGACCGAATTCCTTCGGATCGATCTCCCCCAAGCCCTTGAACCGGGTCACTTCGCAGTTCTTGATCTGCGCCATGGCATCATCACGCTGTCGTTCACTGTAACAGTATACCGTCTGATTCTTGTTGCGTACCCGAAACAACGGAGTTTCCAGAATATAGACCCGGCCGGAGAAGACCAGATCCTCGAAATAAGTGAGGAAGTACGTCATCAAGAGATTGCGGATGTGAAAGCCGTCGGTATCGGCATCGGTGGCGATGATCACTTTCCCATACCGCAGACCCTCCACGCCGTTCTCGATGCCCAAGGCAACCATCATATTGTACAGTTCTGCATTCTTGTAGATTTCCGTCTTCTTCTTGCCGTAGACATTCAGAATTTTTCCTCGGAGGCTGAATACCGCCTGGGTCATGACATCCCGAGTCTTGGTGATGGTTCCCGAGGCGCTGTCACCTTCGGTAAGGAAAATCATCGATCGTTCACATTCATCCTGATGGGTGTTGCTCTGCCCGAGGTGGTACTTGCAATCCTTGAGCTTGGGGATGTTCAGCGATACTTTCTTCGCCGATTCCCTCGCCCCTTTCTTGACCTCATTGAGCTCCTTGCGCAGCGCCTCATTGTTGATGATCTTCTGATTCAGCTTGGCCGCTTCCTCACTGTTCTTCAGCAGGAAATCGATGATGGCATCCTTGACCTCATTCACTATCCAAGTACGGATTTCCGTATTGCTGAGCTTGTTCTTCGTCTGGGACTCAAAGACGGGATCCTTTACTTTGACGGCGATCGCCCCCACCACCCCCTCTCTGACATCCTGGGGCGCCCAATTCTTCTTGAAATGTTCGTTGATGCCTTTCAGGATCCCTTCCTTGAATGCGCTCTGATGGGTTCCTCCGTCATTGGTATGCTGTCCGTTCACATAGGAAAAATAATTTTCTCCGTAGGAGCCTGCGACATGGGTAAGGGCAAACTCCAGTTGCTTGCCTTGGTAATGAATGATGGAATACAGGCCTTCGGCACCTACTTCCTTGTCCAGAAGGTCATACAATCCATGGGCTGATTTGTAGATTCGGTGGTTGTAGTCGATCGAGAGTCCGGTGTTCAGATATGCATATCCCCAGATACGGCTGAGTATGAAATCCTCATTGAAGGCATAACTGCCGAACAACTCAGGATCAGGGATGAAATGCACTTGTGTTCCGTCAGGCTCTGAAGTTTTGCCCGAATCCTCCCGGACCAATACCCCCTGAGCGAAGATTGCACTACTGAACTTCCCTTCACGATAACTGGTAACCGTGAAGCTGGAGGAAAGCGCATTAACCGCTTTTGTACCCACCCCGTTCAGTCCGACGGAAAATTGGAACACGTCGTCACTGTACTTGGCACCGGTATTGATGATCGACACACAGTCCACTACCTTGCCCAACGGGATGCCCCGGCCATAATCGCGAACCTGCACTTCATTGCCCTTCAGCCGGATGACAATCTTGTTGCCAAAACCCATGATGAACTCATCGACGCTGTTGTCCACCACTTCCTTGAGCAGGATGTAGATTCCATCATCGATATTATTCCCATTACCCAGACGCCCGATGTACATGCCTGGACGCTTTCTGATGTGCTCCAAGGCACTCAGCGTTAGGATTTTTGATTCATCATATGTTGTCTTCGCCATGACCAAGCATTATAGCAGAATTCCTTGGCGTTGGCAAAATGGGAACCTTGCCCCCAAGCAAGGACTGTACTACCCTATACCCATGAATTGGTTTTTACCTGCATACGCCATGCGAGCAGGCATCCATCCGAGCGTTCACTGTTTAGGATACCAAACCATAGGAAAGGCAACAGAACTCCTTATGATGCCCCCGCTGATGCTCTATCCTGGACATAGGGTCGTATTCCACACTCCCCTCTTCTGACCAAAGCGCTTTCCCCTGTATGGATGCTTCCGGCACGCTCGAACCTGTTGCCTGCTTTGCGTCTTCCAAGGCTTGGCGTATGCCATCTCAGACGGTATGATAGCCCAAGACAACCTTGGACGCCGCCACAAGAGCAGGACCGGTGAACTGGTACCCTACCTGTTCGCCCGGATATTCCTGATGGGGGACTCGTAGGAATAAAGGAGATCGACCATGCACGAGAAGAAACAAAGCATCTCAGCTTCCCATAAGACCAAGGAAGGAATGGCAGCCGGGTCACTGTTGTATGTCGGGGACACCCAACCGCAGAAGACCAAGATCAACTCCCATATCTACAAGGAAGGGGGATACAAGCTGCAGCCGGGGCTTGCCAAGGCACAGGAAGGGGAGACACTCTGGGTCGAGATCAGCGGTTTGGAGGATATCAGGGAAATCGTACGGGTGGCAAAGGAATTCTCCATATCCAATCTGAGTCTGGAAGACGTTTTTTCCACCGACCAACGCTTGAAACTCGATACCTATGACTATTACCTGTCGGTAACCTTGCGCATCCTCACCGACTTGGCAAACCCGGAACAACAACTCTCCCTGTTCGTCGGAAAAGGGTGGGTGCTCTCCATTGCCGAATACCAAACCGACGTATTCAGCTCTCTGGTAAAGCAACTCTCGCAGGAACCGACCAAACTGCAGGCAGGAGGGGCTCCCATGCTGTTCCATTCCCTGATCGACCGGGTGGTAGACCAGTATCTGGTGAAAGCCGATGAATTGGAACTGAAGACCGAGGGCCTTGAGGAATTGGTCATCACCCATCCTGAGCAGACCGACGCCCCCTCCATACACCGACACAAAGCGGATATTTTGCGCATACGAAGGATGACAGGACCCTTGAAAGACATGCTTTCGACCTTGATACGGTCGGAGAACCAGTATCTCGATCGTAACACCACTTTCCTGCTTCGTGACATCTACGACCATGCACTCTGGCTTTCCGAGGAATGTGAGATGCTTCGGGAAACCGTCTCAAGCATCATGGAAGTTTATCTTTCCAGCCTTGACATGCGAATGAACGCCATCATGAAGGTGTTGACGATCATCTCCACCATTTTCATTCCCCTTACCTTCCTGACCGGTGTCTATGGCATGAACTTCGCCCACATGCCGTTCACCGGCGTTTGGTGGGGTTTCTACGGGATCATGATCTGTTGCATCATCGTGGTGGTTGGCATGGCAATTTATTTCAGGAGAAAACAATGGTGGTAACCCGTTCTCTGACCGATCAACCAATCGAGACGGTGCGCAGCACCTTCAACGAGGCATTCAGCGACTATGCCGTTTCCGCGGGGATGGATCGGCAACAATTCAGAACTCATCTGCAAAGCATCGCCTACTCACCCAAGGATTCAATTGGACTCTTCGATGATACACGGTTGGTCGGATTCCTGCTGGTTGGAAGACGGGGGAATACGGCCTATGACGGGGGGACGGGAATAATCCCATCCCATCGAGGCAAGGGGTATTCCCACCGTTTGGTCGAGGATGCACTGAATCATCTCACCAAGCAAGGTTGCAAGGCCTTCCTTCTGGAGGTCCTAGACACCAATACCCGAGCGAAGGAGCTGTACATCAAGCATGGCTTTACCTATAGGCGTTCCTTGCTGTGCTACCAAGCTGAACGAACCATGGTGCGTGCCAACCCCACGTCCCTTACCCTAGAGGCACAGAGTACCGCCGGTATTCCCGACAATCCGTTTGAGCCCAGTTGGCAGAACAGTACCGAATCGATGCTGGCCATAGCGGTCCCCACCGCAGACATCATGTATGAACAGCAGGCAATCGGCGTGGTATGCTACCAACCCCAGCGTGGTTCGATCGCCCAGATCTATCTCAAACCACAGTTTTGGACTAGAGAATTTGTTAAACAGGCCATCATTTCCTGTGCCTCAGCATGTACAGCTCCGTCACTGAGATGCATCAACGTTGATGCAGGAAATCAGGTGTTGATCCAAAGCCTTGAAGCTTTGGCGTTTGAGCGTTTCACCACCCAAAGTGAAATGATCGCTTATCTGGATTGAATCATGGAATCGGAAGAAATCCTCATCACCAGTTTGCAGTCCCCATACATCGAACAGACGAAAACCTTGATGATGCGTTGCTTCGAACAAAGCCTGCATTCCATTTTTTTCCTCAATCCCGACACCACCTTGATCGCTCTGCAGGGAGAGACCGTGGTCGCCGGCCTGAATATGGATGTCTACCAAGTCAATGCCCGGGTGAAAATGGGATACTTGGGTTGGCTCTATACCGATCCGGCTCTGCGAGGCAGGGGCCTTGCCGGAAGATTACTTTCCCAGGCACTGACCTTTCTGATGCAGCTTGGATGTACCGATGTCGCCGCTTGTGTGGAAGGGGACAACCCGGCTTCCTTCAAGCAATTGGAAAGCCGAGGGTTTTCCCCTCTCAGCCTCAGTTCCCAACTTCTGCGTTTCCGATTCGGTACCCTGCATGTATACCGCCATGCCTCCCGGTTCTTCGATATGGGGTATTTTCTTTGGCACAAACGTCTGGACGGCAGCAGAAATCCCCCGTTTCCGACGAACATGCAGGCCTTTCTCTCCACCCTTTTTGCCAATACACTGCTCGCTTCCCTGCTGGTCTTTAATCTGAATCTCCCAGCCTTGCTCAAAATCCATCTTCCCTGGATCCCCGCAAAACCATCTTTTCTGCTTTGGGCCGTTCCCTGCATCAGCTTGTCGGTGAGAAATGCAGCTTCCTTCCTGGCCGGCAAACGAATGCATGCAAAGCTCGTTTACAAAGGGTGGGACACCGCCTACATCACCGGCCTGCTCGTTCCCCTCCTCTTCGCCCTTCCCTTCCCAGTCCCCGGCAATCTCTATCTTGCAGGTAGTGACTGGAAGCTCTCCGAGCAGGAAGGCGTGCTGACGAACATGGCCCTTGCATCCCTGTCGGCCCTTGCCTTGCTGTTTCTGTTCCTTCCTACACCCTATACCCTGTTGTTGATCCTTCTTGACGGCTTGTTCTTTTTCTATCCCTTCTGCGGGTTCAATGCCTCGCGTCTGAGACGAGGCAGCCGATCAGTAAGGCTTTTCTCTGCATTGGTTGTACTTGCCGCTTGTGCATCTCTGTTGGTATACTGATTCCATTATGGATGACCCGTTACCTAGGTTGGGGTGCTCAGAAGAACACCCGATTTCACACAGGATGGTCAGGGGGTGTACATGCAGGTACAACTGACCGTCATCATTTTGTTGTTGTTGCTCTCCGGTATCTTTTCAGCTACCGAGACGGCATTCACCTCTCTCTCCTTCGTGCAACTCAAGACTTTGGAGAATCGAAGAAACAAAGCAAGTA
Source organism: Sphaerochaeta sp. (assembly GCF_050256055.1). NCBI lineage: Bacteria > Pseudomonadati > Spirochaetota > Spirochaetia > Spirochaetales > Sphaerochaetaceae > Sphaerochaeta > Sphaerochaeta sp. The sequence continues at coordinate 37,251 of NZ_JBFWIJ010000001.1, forward strand.
AACTTGCCTATCGACTCAGCCAGAAGAGGGAAGAACTCATCACCACCGTATTGGTGGGAAACAACGTCGTCAATATCAGTGCATCCTCCTTGGTGACCACTTTCGCCATCAACTATTTCTCAAGTCATGCAATCGGGTATGCAACCGGAATCCTGACGTTGGTGATCCTCATCTTCGGGGAGATCACCCCCAAGCAACTGGCATTGACCCACAATATGAAGATCGCAGTACTCATGGCGTATCCGATGCGATTTCTTCTGGTTGTTTTCTATCCGATAGTCTGGTCGCTGAAGCATTTCTCCTCGTTGATTACCCGGCTGTTCGCATCCCATGCCGAACCGGTCATCACCACCGAGGGCGTCATGCACATGGTTGATGCAGCCGAGGATGTCGGATTGGTGGACCAATACGAGTCAGATTTGATGCAGCGGGCGATCCACTTCAGTGAAACCCAGGTCAAAACCATCATGACACACCGCACCAATGTATTCTGCCTCAGCGATGAGCAGACGATACGTGCTGCATTCCCTTCCATCGTAAAATCAGGGTACAGCCGTATCCCGATCTTCCATGAGAGTCCTGAAAACATCATCGGCATCGTATTGGTTCGGGATATACTCAAGGCGCAATTGCAGAAACGCATGGACAAACCGATCTCCTCCATTTTGCGTAAACCCATGTTCGTACCCGAGCAGATGCATCTGGATGATGTCTTTTATCTTTTCAAGAAAGCAAAACTGCAACAAGCAATCGTCTTGGATGAATATGGGGGATTCAGTGGTGTCGTGACTATGGAGGATGTAGCCGAACAGTTGTTCGGGGAACTCTACGACGAGCATGAGCGGCGGCATCCGGACCGAATCGTTGAACGCCAGCAGAACCCGGGAACCTATCTGGTCATGGCGGACACCTCATTCCAGCAATTGGTGGATGAACTGGACTTGCTGATTGAACCGACGAAAAACAAAACCTCGACGGTGGCCGCCTACCTTTTGGATTTGATCGGGGATATTCCCGAACAAGGGGAAGTGGTGCAGTCTCCATTAGGAACATTCAGAATCATTTCCATGAAGGGAAACAGAATGGAAGCGGTGGAATTTTCCCCGACCATCGATGACGGAACCCTGTAAAACGCGTTGACTGAACAAGGATGCAAGGGTATGATTGCTCCCATGAGCAAATACCCCTTCCATGAAATCGAAACCAAATGGCAACGCTATTGGGAAGAACACCAAAGCTTTGCAGTAACCGAGGATGAACGTGTTCCCGCCGACAAGCGGATGTATGTATTGGATATGTTTCCCTACCCTTCCGGGGCGGGGCTTCATGTAGGTCACCCCGAGGGGTATACCGCCACCGACATCTATTGCCGGTTCCTCAGGATGCAGGGATACAATGTGCTGCATCCAATGGGGTTCGATTCCTTCGGCCTGCCGGCTGAGAACTATGCCATCAAGACGGGGACGCATCCCAGAACGACCACGGAAAAGAACATTGAGAACTTCCGCAAGCAGATCAAGAGTCTGGGATTCAGTTATGATTGGAACCGGGAAGTCTCAACCCACAGCAGCGATTACTACCGCTGGACCCAGTGGATTTTCCTTCAGCTCTTCAAAAAAGGGCTGGCGTATGAGTCCCACACCCCGATCAACTGGTGCGACCAATGCAAAACCGGTCTGGCCAACGAGGAAGTAAAGGATGGCAAATGCGAACGATGCGGTACTCCGGTCGTACGCAAAAACATCCGCCAGTGGGTGCTCAAGATCACCGAATACGCCGACAAATTGCTCAATGATCTCGATTCCCTTGACTGGCCGGAATCAGTCAAACTGATGCAGCGCAACTGGATCGGGCGAAGCGAGGGTGCATCGGTCTTCTTCAGGATCGACGGCCTGGATGCGCAGTTGGAAGTATATACCACCCGTCCCGACACCCTCTTCGGAGCCACCTACATGGTCGTCGCCCCGGAGCATCCTCTGGTCTCAAGCCTCACTAAGAGTGCACAGACCGAGGCGGTCGCCGAATACCTTGAGGCAAGCGCCCGTAAGAGTGATCTGGAGCGTACCGATCTGGCCAAGGACAAGACCGGGGTGTTCAGCGGCAGTTATGCAATCAATCCGGTGAATGGAAAACGCATTCCCATTTGGATCGCCGATTATGTATTGATCAGCTACGGAACTGGCGCCATCATGGCGGTTCCCGCCCATGATACCCGTGACTGGGAGTTTGCCAAGAAGTTCGACCTGCCCATCATTGAAGTACTGAAAAGCGACATCGATGTACAGACGCAGGCATGGACCGAGGACGGGCTTCATGTCAACAGTGATTTTCTCGACGGTCTGAACAAGGAAGATGCCATCAATGCCATGCTTTCCTGGTTGGAGGAGCACAAGCTCGGCTCGAAGGCGGTCAACTACAAGCTACGTGACTGGGTGTTCAGCCGCCAGCGCTATTGGGGAGAACCGATTCCCTTGGTGCATTGCCCGAAGTGCGGTACGGTGCCGGTGCCCGAGGACCAGCTTCCGCTGCTCCTGCCTGAAGTAACCAGCTATGAGCCAAGCGGCACCGGAGAAAGCCCTCTTGCCAAGATCGACAGCTGGGTGAACACCACCTGTCCGGTTTGCGGAGGTGCCGCCAAGCGGGAAACCAACACGATGCCCCAATGGGCTGGTTCCTGCTGGTATTACCTGCGGTATCTCGATCCCAAGAACACCGAATGCTTCGTCTCCCCGGAGAAAGAACAGTATTGGATGCCGGTTGATTTGTATGTCGGAGGGGCTGAACATGCAGTATTGCACCTGTTGTATGCCCGCTTCTGGCATAAGGTCCTCTATGATCTGGGAATCGTCAGCACCGCTGAACCGTTCAAGCGTCTGGTCAACCAAGGGATGATCACCAGTTATGCCTATCAGCGAAAGGACAAAAGCCTTGTTCCGACGGATATGGTGGAAGAAGTCGGAACAGATGTTTTCGTGGAGAAAGCCACGGGGCAACAACTCGAACGCGTGGTTGCCAAGATGTCCAAAAGCCTGAAGAATGTCATCAACCCGGACGAGATCATCAACGAGTATGGTGCGGACTCCATGCGCATGTATGAAATGTTCATGGGACCCTTGGAGGTTTCCAAGCCCTGGTCCACCACCGGTTTGATCGGTGTCTACCGCTTTTTGGACCGCATCTGGCGATTGTATGACGAGAAGGGTGTCAGCGAAGATGCTCCGTCCCTGGAGCTGAACAAAACGCTGCACAAGACAATCAAGAAGGTGACCGGCGATACCAACAACCTGAACTTTAATACTGCCATCAGCCAGATGATGGTGTTGGTCAACGAATTGTACAAGGTGGAGACCTTCCCTCGTGAAGTTGCAGAATCCTTGGCAAAACTGCTCGCACCCTACGTTCCCCATCTTGCAGAGGAATTATGGCAACGGTTGGGTCAGACCGAAAGCCTCACCAAAGTGAGCTGGCCGACCTATCAGGAAGAGCTGACCGTTGATGATGAGATCGAGCTGGTCTTCCAGATCAACGGAAAAGTACGATCCAAGACAACGGTAACCAAAGGCCTGGACAAGGATGCTTCATTGGCCTTGGCCAAGGCGGATGAGAAAATCCAAGGATGGTTGGAAGGTAAGAGCATCGTCAAGGAAATCGTGGTTCCGGACAAACTCGTGAACATCGTCGTCAGATAACCTGCAAAGGGAGGCTTTCACGCCTCCCTTTCCTATTTTTCCAAAATCAGATTCACTGAAATGTTGCTTTCAAAGTACTGGGCATCGGATGCGATTGGATTATTGAATCTCGCCCAGATCGGGATGGAAGCAACTTGCGGAAAATCCAGACGGTCGTTGCTGTAAAACAGAGGATGGGTGGCATCAAGATCGGATCCGTCCTCGGTGATCAGTTGATAGAGAAACAGACGCGTACCATAGGAAAGCGGCGTATGGGAAACCAGGATGCGTCCTGGACAGGGATTCTTGGTGATCACCCGCAAGGTGCATACCGGAACACTGCGTGGACTTTCGTTGCGCCCATCTTCCAGGGAAAGGATGTTCAGCTGTACATCGGCACCAATCGTCTCCAAGGTGATGGCAGCGGGCAGGGCAATACAAAGCAGCAACAACACCATGCAGAGAAAACCCGAGCGAAGTCCTCGGGTTTGAAGAAAGGGTTTGTAGAGGGGTTGCACCAAACTCAGTACATTCTGCATATGTTGCGTTTACAGTAACGTAGGGAGAAAACCTGTGTCAAGGGAATCAGAATATACCGTTGATAATTTGCTATTTGAAATAAAGAAAATCCATGGGATAGGATAAACAAATTATTATAATATTGTATATTACAAGGAATCCTTATTAAAACTAACTCTCTCTAATCTTGTGTCATATCAATTCGATCCCAGAACTTTTGCCAACCCACCTTTCGACGTCTCTCGATAGAGGGAAGGAAGTGCCTGGCCGGTTTCCATCATAACCTCGATGACATTGTCGTAGGACACTTTGTGCCGCCCGTCTCCCAACAAGGCATAGGTACAGTGGTCAAGGGATCGCATGGCGGCCAAGGCGTTTCGCTCGATGCAAGGAATCTGTACCAAGCCGCGCATCGGATCACAGGTCAAGCCAAGATGATGTTCCAAGCCCATTTCGGCAGCATACTCAATCTGGAAAATGGTACCGCCCAACAAGTGGGTGGCGGCGGCACTTGCCATTGCACAGGCCACACCGATTTCTCCCTGGCAACCCACCTCGGCTCCGCTGATGGACCCATTGGTTTTCACTACATTGCCGATAATCCCGGCGGTAAGCAAGGACCTGAGGATCTTGACCTTGGGAAGCTTGTATTGCTTGGCCAGATAGTAGAGTACACCGGGAAGCACTCCGCAGCTACCACAGGTGGGAGCAGTCACAATTTTGCCTCCGCCTGCGTTTTCCTCGCTGACGGCAAGGGCATAACTGAGCGCCAAGGCGGTGTGTCCAAGCGGTCCGGTGAACTCACTGGCTTTGGAATTGTACTGACTCGCCTTTCTTGCAAGCTTCAGACCTCCGGGCAGCACCCCTTCGGCATTCAGGCCGTTTTCCACCGCCTCACTCATGACCGTCCAGACTTCCTCAATATACGCCATGATTTCCTGCCCTTCGAACTGCAGGGCGAACTCCCAAAGCTGCAGCCCCTCTTCAGCACAGTAGTCAAGAATCTGGCGCATCTTTGAATATTGTTTGGGATAGACCGACGAAGAGGCTTCCGCCTCCTCTCCCTCTCTGACAATCTTCCCCCCACCGACGCTGTAATAGGTCTGTTCAGCAAGGGGGGAACCATCGTCGCCGAGTTCGCGCAACGTCAAGGCGTTGGGATGAAAGGGTTTCTCGATATCAGGATACCAGACGATTTCCACATCCTTGGAGGATGCGGCGAACACTTCCCGCAAGGCTTTGTCCGTCAAGTGACCTTTCCCGGTAGCCGCAAGGCTTCCGAACAAGTCCGCTTCATAACGGGCCCCCTGGGGATGTAGCTTGAGAAAATCAGTCGCCGCAGCGCGGGGTCCCATGGTATGACTGCTTGATGGACCATATCCTATCCTATAGAGCTCACGAAGAGATTCCATAGTCGAACTGTATAGATTTCTTGCCAAAAAGGGAAGCCGTTTCCTACCAGAGGGGTGCCTTTCCCAAACTGGTGAGGTAACGTTGTGCTTTCAGATCGGCAAAGAGAGTGAGACACAGCGAGCGTTCCTTGTTCCACCATCGCTGCACTCCTGAGTCGACATCAAGGGTTACGGATTTGTCCCAAATACTCCAAAAGGAGGTCTGATCGATACGCTCTGCAACCCAATATCCTTGGGGAAGATCGGAAAGGATAACCGAGAGATATGGGTACCGTATCAGGTTTTCTGCAACAAAGCTGCCGCTGAGCAGGTCCATCAAGAGCGAAGATGCATCATATCGGCCGGGATCACCCAAGGCGGTAAACAACGATGACGGGACCACCCGTTCCACCGCCTCGTACTGCTGCGGATATACATTGAGCAACAGGCCGGCAAGTTTCCCCTCCTCTTGGCTCAGTCGTACGGTATCACCACTTCCCGGATACCAAAATCCTCCGTACGGGTTCAGGGACGAAAGTGGATATGCACAGAAAATGGTGAGATGGTCGCGTGACACCGGGACGGAGAGCTCGGTTTCTCCCTCTTTCATATGCACGGAAGTCCGCACCCCACCACCAGCGGTGTATACCAGAGTGTTCCATAGCGGATGATGGGCCGCCTCAGCCCACGGATGGGGTTGATCAAGGACCACCTTGACAATCCTCATTTCCAAGGGATTCACGTCACATGCGCATAAAAGGCAGCAACACAGCAGGATGATGAACCATTTCACATCTCACTAGGGTAAAAGGTACCCTTCCCGCTTCAATTGTTGGTGATAGGTCTGCCTCCATCGGAAGAATAGGCTCCGAACAGTTTCACTCTGGTAATCCGCATACGTCCATGGAAGGATCTGAAACTCCTGTTGGGCGAACAGCAGCGTCAGTTCCGCGTATATACCATCAGAAAGGGGGATCCGGTGGGCTCTGCCTTTGGTGGTTGCCAAGATAAGATTGGAAAGAGAGAGCAGACCGGGGTCCAGATTGATGGTCCTTCGACCTTGGAAGCGATACCGGTCCTCCAGATGGTTGGTCTGGTGTTTCAGCAGAGCCAGAGAAGAGGGATCTACCAATTTGGCAAAGCTCAGATAGAGACGCAGAGGCTTCGCCCCCATTTCCTCATCGTAGTAGTTGGTGAAGGTGAAGGGGCAAAGCTCACTCTGTTCCAATACCGGACCGAAGAGCTTCTGCAATTCGTCGAAAATGGAAGGAAGAATCGAAGCGTGCTGGATCAGAAGCCCCATCACCAGACGACAGGGAAGGAATGCACGCTGACTCCCCATATCAGAGGTTGGAGGTATAGGTCCCCAGGACCCGTATCGACAGACAGATGCCCTCCAGTTCCTCCAAGGCAACCGCAAAGGCTCCTTGATCCCCCAATTCCGTCTCCACGAAGAACGAATATTCCCACGGTTTTCCCGGAATCGGACGGCTTTCGAGCTTCTTCATGTTCAGCCCATGCTTGGTCAGGACCAGCAAAGCCTCAAACAGGGAACCGGGGCGGTCGGGTACGGTGAAACGCAGCGAAGCCCGGTTGACCGGCGCGGTGGAACGATAGATTTCCGAACGCTCCTCCCTGCAGATGATGTAGAATCGGGTATAATTGCGGGCATTGCTTTCAATCCCCTCGGCAAGAACCTCCATGCCATGGACCTTTGCAGCGGGAAGGCCTGCGATGGCGGCCTTGGATGGGTCGTTGCATTCCTTCACATAAGCTACCGCCCCAGCGGTATCGAAGAAGGGAATGGCTTTGGCCTTCTGCATTTCCCCGGAAAGGAAATCCGCACACTGGGCAAGCCCTTGCGGATGGGAGTAGATTTCACGGATCTGTTCCTTTTTCGTCCCGGGCAGGGCGATCAGATTATGGATGATCCTGACCTGTTGTTCCCCGACCACCTGTATGGCCTCATGACGGTCAAGCAGATCGAGGTTCTCGTAGATTGTTCCTCCCAGGGTATTCTCCACCGGAAGCATTCCATATGCCGCCTTCCCTTCCAGAACCGCCTCAAAGACATCGGAGAAGGACTTGCAGGGAAGTACTTCGGTCTGTTCGTCGAAGGTCCTGCGAATTGCCAGTTCACTGTACGCACCACGTTCACCTTGGAAGGCAACCACCAGCTGATCAGAAGGCGCAACATCGGTCTTTTTGGCAGAGGAAACGGCAGTGGATTGTAGACGGGGGATGCGCTCCAAGGATTTGCCGACCACAGCACTGAGTGCCTGAAGGTCCCGCATCAACTTCTCAAATTGGGTAGGATACAACGACTGCGGTCCATCACTGAGCGCTTTTTCAGGATTGTTGTGCACCTCAACGATCAAGCCGGAGGCACCGCTTGCAATCAAGGCAAGACTCATCGGACTGACCATATCCCTCAACCCGGTGGCATGGCTTGGATCGCCGATGACCGGAAGATGGGTCATTTTCTGTACAACCGGAATGGCCGAGACATCCAAGGTATTGCGCGTGGCACGCTCGTACGTCCTGATGCCCCGTTCGCACAAAACCACCTGATCAGTACCGCTGGCCATCAAATACTCTGCAGCCATCAGCCATTCCTCGATGGTGGCACACAGCCCGCGTTTCAGGAGAACCGGCATCCCGGTCTTCCCCACGGCCTTGAGCAACTCGAAGTTCTGCATGTTCCGCGCCCCGATCTGGAACATATCGATGTACTTGGTCATCATCGCAGCATCACTGGGATTTACAATTTCCGTGGTCACCGGCATACCATAGGTTTCGCCCGCTTCCTTGAGATAGCGAAGCCCTTCCTCCCCCAAACCTTGGAAAGCATAGGGACTGGTTCGTGGCTTGAAGGCTCCCCCGCGCAGGATCACTGCACCCGCTTCCCGGACGCTGGCGGCCACCGAGAGGATCTGCTCTCGGGATTCAACGGCACAGGGGCCTGCAATAATGGCTATGCGGTTGCCTCCGATCTTCACGTTGCCGACAGTGACAATCGTATCCTCTTTCTTCAGTTCACGAGAAGCCAACTTGTACGGCTTGCTGATGGGCACCACATTCGCGACGCCTTCCAGCATCTCAACTTCCCGAAGGTCGAGCGTGCTCTGCCCCACCGCACCGAAGACAGTTTCTTCCTGTCCAACGATTTCTTTTACGGTGTAACCCTTTCCCATAAGGAAGGAACGAATCGATTCCTTCTGCTTCTCGCTGATCTGTTTCTTCAGTACGATTATCATGAAAATACGCTAGAGTGTTAGGCGAAAAAGGTCAAGTAAGCGTTGCTTTTTTCCCCGTTCCATGCTACCAGATGTCCTATGGATGAACAGTATTGGGATGAAATTTTCGCACATTTCAGAGCTGCAATAGAAAAGGAAGGGGGGATCCTCCCGTCGGTTTCCCTGATCGCAGAAAAGGAAAACGATCCGTTCAAGGTCCTGATCGCAACCATTCTCTCACTCAGGACGAAGGACGAGGTCACCATAGCGTCGGCTTCCCGTCTCTTTGCCTTGGCAGAGAATCCTGATGCGATGCAGCATCTTTCCCTATCGGCCATCCAGGAGGCGATCTACCCGGCGGGATTCTACAAAACAAAAGCGAAAACCATCAAGGAAATCAGCAGAATCCTGGTCGAACAGTATGCAGGCAAGGTACCGTCAACCCAACAGGAATTGCTCAGTCTTCCGGGAGTCGGGGTCAAGACGGCGAATCTCACCTTGAATCTTGGATTTCAGATTGAAGCCATCTGCGTCGACTGTCATGTCCATCAGATTGCCAACCGCATGGGTTGGGTGACGACCAAAACACCGGAACAGACGGAAAAGGTCCTGCAGCAGGTGATGCCCCGCAGGTTCTGGATCCCGCTCAATGAATTGCTGGTTCGGTACGGACAGCTTATCTGCACCCCAATCAGCCCTTTTTGCAGCAAATGCCCGGAATCGGACCGATGTCCGAAGCTAAAGGTCACCCGCTCCCGTTAATATACGTCCCTTACCACTGATGCAACGGAATCAGCTTTCCCCAGAGTATAGAAATGCACTCCGGGTACACCATGGGCCAAAAGATCCTTTGTCTGCTGCTTGCACCAATGCACGCCGATTTCCTTGATCTCGGAAAGTTTGGCGGCTGAATCCAGCAAGTCAACCAATTCAGCAGGAAAATCAATGTGGAAGGTCTGGGGAATGGTGGAGAGATCCCGCTTGCTGCCGATCGGCTTAAGGCCTGGGATGATCGGCACTGTGATTCCAGCAGCCCGACAGGCATCGACAAACCGATAGTAGACACTGTTGTCGAAGAACATCTGGGTCACGATGTACCGGGCTCCGCATTCCACCTTGTGTTTAAGCATCTGGATGTCGTGTTCCAGGTTGGGTGCTTCGGCATGTTTCTCGGGATATCCAGCCACCCCGATGCAGAAATTGGTCTTCTGGGCATTCTGTAGGTTCTCATCCAGGTATCGGCCCTCGTTGAGGTCCATGATCTGGCTCACCAACTGGCTGGAATGCTCATAACCACCTTTGACCGGAACAAAGCGCTTCACCCCGTTGGGGGGATCCCCGCGAAGAGCAAGTACATTCTCGATGCCGAGAAAATGGAGTTCCACCAAGGCATCCTCAAGCTGATCGGCATCCATACCGCCGCAAATCAGGTGGGCCACCACAGGAATGTTGAACGTGTATTGGATCAATGCAGACAAGGCGATGGTCCCCGGGCGCTTGCGGACCGTGCGACGCTCCAGAAGGCCGTCTGTCCGCTCTTGGTACACAACTTCCTGTTGATGGTTGGTCACGTTGATGTACGCTGGTTCAAACTCGGAGAGTTGACGCACCGTCTGCAGCAACGACTGGGCGTCCCCGCCCTTGAGGGGAGGGACCAGTTCAAAGGTGAACAAAGGTCGCTTGGCTTGGTTGAGAAGATCGATCACTTGCATGGATTCAGTATTCCATACCACTGAGCACTGTGGCAAGCTCCTGTGATGAAAGACCTTTCCTTTGTGCATAGACAGAAAGCTGTTCTTCGCTGATTTGCCCAAGACCGAAGTAGCGGACATCATTCCCTCCCAACAGCATTCCGCAAACCGAGGAAGGAGGATCCATCGCATAGCTTTCGGTCAAGCGGACCCCGATTTTGTTGGTTGCATCGAGCAGGTCGAACAACGTCGCCTTCTCACTATGATCATTCCAGGAAGGATAGCCGGGAGCCGGACGCAGGTATTGCTGCTGCGCATCACCCCATTGCTCGCACAGAAGTTGCTGGGCCATTTGGGCAAGGGCTTCGGCCAGACGATCGGCCAAAAGCTTCAGACTCAGGACCTGCTCGGTCTTCCCCTCCCGCTCCAAGACCTTCAGGTACGGATCCAGCGAGAGGGCTGAGGTGGAGACGAACAAGCCGACCGTATCCTCCGGTGCAATCATATCGGCAAGACAGAGTCCGGTATCCTCGTTGCGCAGGAAATAGAAGGAGGCGGTGCCTACGCTGACTTGCAGGCGATCACTTCGGGCAGGGAACAATCCGTAGACGATTTTGCTTCCTGTCTCGAAAAGCCGGCGGATCTCGATCTGTTGCAGCAGGTTCCGAGCATTCTCAACCAATCTATGTCCTTCGTCACTGTCGTAGGGGACCTTCCAAGCTGCACAATACATACGCCAATTGATCATCTCGATTAAGGCATCCAAAGACGGGGAAACCACGGTATGCACCTCGTAGGAACGGGCTTTCGATCCCTGTTGCTTTTGGTGGGTTTTCTCCAGTGCTTCGAAATATCCGGACTGTCTGCGTTTTTGGCGCTTTGCATCGTGTTGCTCACGCAGACTTTGGTAAGAAACCCCAAGTTGGTGCAGATACTGTTGTCGCTGGGGACCCGTCACCGCCAAGGCTGCAAGCGCCATTGCCGAGGCATCCTTGGTATGGATGACCGCATCCTTCGTCAAAGGGGAAAGCTTGACCGCAGTATGCAATTCACTGGTGGTGGCTCCGCCTACGAACACCGGGACATCCAATCCCTCTTGGGCGAACAGCGTGATGACCGATTCCATCTCCTTCAGGGACGGAGTGATCAAACCGCTGAGGCCGACCAAGTCGGCTTGGTGGGTACGGGCTGCTTCCAAAATGGTTTGTCCGTCGACCATGACCCCAAGATCGATTACCGTAAAACCATTGCACCGGAGAATGAGATCAACGATGTTCTTTCCAATGTCGTGGACATCACCTCTGACGGTAGCCATCACCGCTACGGGTTTCCTTTGATTACCCGAATTGCCGGTATCATGCTGCAAATACTCAGTGATTCGTGGTTGGAGGATATCGACGGCCAGTTTCATGGTACGAGCACTGCGGACAACCTGCGGCAGGAACAGCTTGCCTTCACCAAAGAGCCTTCCCACTTCTTTCATGCCGTCCATCAAGGGCCCCTCAACCAAAAAGAGGGGGTTCTCATCGATAAGTTGCGAAATATCCGAATCCAGATAGGTATGGTCCCCTTCGAGTACGGCATCATATAGACGCTGCAAGGGGGTACGATCCGCTCTGCTCGATTTCTTCTGCGGCTTCTGATCCTGTTGCATCTGCAAAGCAAGGGCGATCAGATTCGCCCGAATCTGGGAAAGGTCCTCACCGTCCGCAAGAAGGGCGTCTTCGATGATGGTGCGAACCGATGCATCCAGTGCAACGGCATCGACCAATGAGGCTGGATTGATGATCGCCATATCCAGATCAGCCAAGGACAGCAGCACCGCATGCATGGCACTGCGCAGCGCATCGTTGCCGCGGAAGGAGAAGGATAGGTTGCTTACCCCTCCGCTGGTATGACAGCGGGGATACAATTGCTTGAGCGTTTTGGTGGCGCGAATGAAATCGCGGGCGTAGGTGTCATGCTCCTCAATACCGGTCGCAATGGCAAGTACGTTGGCATCGAAGATGATGTCCTCTTCTGCGATGCCCGCCTGACACAGCAGGTCATGACTACGTTTTGCAATGGCGATCTTGCGTTCGTAGGTGGCAGCCTGACCATCCTCATCAAAGAGCATCACCACCATCGCATGACCGTGGCGCGCTATTTGCCTGGCACGGGAGACGAACAATGCCTCTCCTTCCTTGAGGCTGATCGAATTGACCACACCGCGTCCCTGAACCTCGCCAAGAGCCCCTTCTATGACCGACCAATCAGAAGAATCGATCATGATCGCCGCTTTACTGACCGAAGGATCCGCTCCGATATGCCTGAGGAATTGTTTCATGCTCGTTGTGGCATCGAGCATGGATGCATCCATGCAGACATCCAGCATTCGCGCTCCCTGGGTCACCTGTTCACGGGCGATGGAAAGCGCATCCTCCCATTTTTCTTCCTTGATCAGCCGGGCGAATTTCTTGGAACCGGCCACATTGGTGCGTTCCCCTATCACCAGAAGGGAGTGAGGATCGACCGTGATGGATTCCAAACCGGAAAGCTGCAAGGAGGATGCCTTTGGAGGAGGAATCCGGACACGACCTTCCGAAGATACCTGCTTCAAGGCCTTGATGTGCTGGGGGGTCGTACCACAGCAGCCTCCAAGGATATTCAGCTTGCCTTCGGCCAATACTTGGCGTAGCTGTCCGGCCATCTTTGATGCATGCAGTTCATACGCCCCTTCCTTGTCGGGAAACCCTGCGTTGGGGTGAGCGCTTAGGTAGAGGGAGGTACTCGCCGAAAGTTCCTCGATCAGGGGAAGCATCTCCTCAGGACCGGTCGAACAATTCAATCCGAGGCTGAACAGCGGGTAAGAGGAAAGACTGGTAATGAATGCACCGAGAGTCTGGCCGCTGAGCGTTCGTCGGCTTTGGTCGCTGAAGGTTACGCTGACCATCAAGGGAACGGTCCGTTTGACTGCATCCATCGCCTCAAGGCAGGCAAGAATGGCGCTTTTCGCCACCAAGGTATCAAACACCGTCTCGATCAGGAGCAGGTCGACATTGTTTTCCAACAATGTCCTCGCCTGTACGGTGTACATTGCCAGGAAATCGGAAAATTCATACGGCCTATACGCCGGATCCTCTACCTTCGCAGAAAAGGAGAGCGCACGGTTCGTCGGTCCCAATACACCGGCGACAAAGACGCTTCTGTTTGATGAAGATTCAAATTCGGAGGCAACCTTGCATGCCAAGGCACAGGCTGCCTGATTAATCGCCACCACCTCGGAATCGAGCTGATATTCCTCAAGGTTGAATGCGTTGGCACAGAAGGTATTGGTCTCGATGATATCGGCTCCAGCTTGCAGGTATTGCTGATGAATGGAGGCGATGACATCGGGGCGGCTGAGATTGAGAATCTCATTGCATCCCACTGCCGAGTGGGAGCCGAAGCGGTAATCCTCTGCACACAGGTGATGACTTTGGATCATGGTCCCCATTGCACCATCCAGCATGACCACCCGCTCAGCAAGCAGTGCCGTAAGCTGTTCGATTTTGTTCATATCAGTCCAGTACCTCCAAACAGCCTCCTACGGCCAAGGTGGAACCCATGACCACCACTGCACTGAGAACCTCAGCTTTGGCGGCCAATTCCTCACATACCCGTTGTACATCCTTCGCTTCCTGCACCCGGTTGCAGAAAGCGGTGGCATAGGCGTCGGACAGGGCGGCATCCGTACAGGCTACCATTACAGCGTCCGCTTTCCCGAAACTCAGGGAGTGTCCGAGCACTCCCGATGATGTACACATTCCCATCGGTCCATATTTCGGGTCGACGAGGATAGAAAGATTGCCTGAAAAGCGACTTGTCGGTGCAAATAACTCAACTGGCAACGGTTTGAGGACATCAATATACAGATCTCCTCCATTTTCAACCACTATCTCTGATAAGGAGAAATGCGCTTTCAGGTGCATCCCCACCGTCTGGGCCAGTGCACCGGCCACACTTGCCATCGGCCCGACCCCTGCAATTTGTCCGGCTGTGCACATACGATGGAGAAACGGCGTAGCCGATTCCTTGGATTCGATCGGCACCAGACTTGGGATAAACCGGGGGTCCTCATACCCCAGGATCTCAAGCCTGAGCTTCCGTACCAAACCAGCTGCTTCCGTTCGCAAAGCCTGTGGGTCAACCTGGCCTTGGTAGCCGATCCAAAGATCACTTTCCTGAATGCACAACTGTACGGAAGTGAAGCGAGAGGAGCCCATCGTCTTGCGGTAGGTCCGCTCTTGGTACATCCCCTAGGCCTCCCGTTCGTGCGAAACTTCAAACAGCCGCATGGGACAGGCTTGAACGCACAAACCGCAAACCACGCACAAAGAAACATCGAATACAAGTTTTGCCTGCTCGTTCATCTGCAAGGCACGGGAGTTGCACACCGCGGTACAGGCACCGCAATCGATGCATCCCTCTTCCTTGAAGAGCAATTCCTTGACCATCTCGGAGACAATAACCCCGATGTCGGAAAGATAGTGGACGCTTGCATCCAGATCGCCTTCGGTTCCGGAAAGCTCGACGATGAGCTTCCCACCCCGGCCGCTTGCAACATCTGCATTGAGTATATTGATGTCGACGTCATAAGAACGGGCAAGTTTGCTCACGATCGGTTGTTCCACCAAGGTTGGGGAGAAACGCAGGGCGTAGCGTCGTTTCATTGTACACCTCCTTCACGGGGTACCAGCGGTTTGACAAAACTGTCCTGGGGGAACATCTGCACCGGTTCGGAAAGATAAAAGCGTTTTTCCTTGATCCACGTGGCAAGCAGGTCGGCAATCTCACGGGCTTTGGCCACCGAGGAGAGGGGAGCGGTCTTGACCACCTTGCCATCCCCCATGGTCACCGAACCGCTTGCAAGCTGAGCATAGGTTACCGAACCAAGAGCCGGGTGCCCTTCCTGACCGTAGTCGAGAATGGTGGTCTCGATTTGGTCATTGGAGATGGCAAGATGTTCTGCCATCCGCTCATCCAACACCGGGATGGGGATTCCCACCCCTACGAACATCGAGACTCCGTATTTCTCATAGTAGGCGGAACGAATGTAGTCGGTGGACATTTCCTTTGCGTCTCCGATCAATGCAAGCGTTGCACCGGGCAATTTGGGAATACCATGCTCATTGCGTTCCCGTCGGGTGTTGAACTGCGTTCCATTCCAAGCGACGTACCCGACACTACCTCCCAGGAAAATCCTCGTCCCCAGTCCGATGGTCCGCAAATACGGATCATTGAGCAAAGGGCTCAGCTCCCCGCTGGTTGAATAGGTGATGTTGCTCAACCGTGGCAGCAAGCTGCCCATATAGGTATACTTGATGCGATTGGTGCTGTTTGTGGCTGCAGCATAGTTCTGGTAGGCGTTTCGGGGGTTGAACAAGTAGAATTCGTTCACCGTTTCCTTATTGATCCAGGTATCGATTTCCTTGGTGGGATAACAATCAGTCCCCTTTCCCCTGGCATGCAGGCGCACATCCTTGCCGGCGATCAAATCCTCGATGACATTGGCACCGCCGTAGGTGGGGTCGAACTTCGATTCACTGGTCGCACCGATGTAGGTATCGACAGCCGCAAGACCTTCGTAGGCGCTTACCCCATTGAGGGTGATTTCCTCCATCCTGATGCCCGGCGACCAATGGCCGAAGTTGATGATGGCACCGGAAGAGCACATCGGTCCAAAGGTAGCAGTGGTGACAATATCCACTTCATCGGCAAGGGAGGCGAGATCGCGCTCCTTCGCCATCCGGGTGAAGGCTTCGGCGGTGATCACCACCACCTTGCCTGCCTTGATCTTCTCGTTGATCTGGGCGATCGTTTTTGCCATAGACGCTCCTATTCGCTGAACTCGACCCCTTCAAGGGTCAAGACGGGGATCAAATGATAGGCAGGTACCTCATAGGGGTGGCTGTCCAGCAAAGCCTGGATGGCTTGGGCAGCATGCGCTTCATCAACCACCAATTCTACTCGCCACTCGGGCACTTGTGCAAGCGTTCCGACCTGCCCCTCGAAGGGAGAACTCCCTTCCAACGGCTGGAATTGCCCGGTTCCCAAGGTTTGGAAGCAGCACTGGTCGTATCCAGCCATCCTGCCCGCCCCGGCACAGAAAACCGCTTCCTTGACCACCTCGAGGTGAGTCTGGGGAACATAGAAGACCAGTACGTACATCTTTCCTCTCCTTTGGATAGTTCGTATGATACGGTATGGTAAAGCTTCTGGTATTTCTCGGCAACCCTGGAAAGGAATATGAAAGAACCCGTCACAACGTTGGCTGGATGGCGTGCGCCCATGCGTTTCCCTCCGCAGTATGGACACAAAAATTCCATGGTCTGATTGCTCAGACGCAAGTCTTCAGACTACTCAAGCCGATGACCTATATGAATGCAAGCGGGCTTTCGGTGCAGGCCTGTGCTTCCTATTATCAATACAATGTGCAACAGATCCTTGTCATCCATGATGACCTGGAATTGCCCTTCGGGACGGTTCGACTCCAGGCGGGAGGCGGTCTTGCAGGGCACAATGGGCTGAAGTCCATCAAGGAACAGCTGGGAAGCGACCAATTCCTCCGCCTGCGTATCGGCATCGGCAGACCGCCTTTTGGCTCGGTATCCGCCTTTGTGTTGCAACGCTTTACCAAAGATGAGGAGATTTCCCTTTCTGTGGTGTTGGATTGTATAGATTCAATGCTGAAAGAAGATTTTACAACACTTCCAGTAACAAATACATTAGTCTAACAGCCTCCGTTCTCCAAGAAAGGGGTTACAACCGTTCGCTCTCATGGTATACTTGGCTTACCATTCAGGGATGGGTCCACCCGCAGGGAGGCGTGATTTGATTACACGTGATTTTCGCATTTCAGTTCGTACCAGAACTGAAATGGATTTTTTTCCAGCGTTGTTTCCGTCTGATTCCGATCTCGCAGAGCTTTACAAGCAAGCCACGGAACTCGCCTATCTCTACAACAGCAAAGTCAAAACCAAGGGAGGAAACGATTGGGTGTCGTCAGGTAAACTGCATGCCTGCGCTGTACTCCACCAGCTCTACCAAAGCGTCCTTTCGCATTACCTTGAGGATATTGAACCGGACTTTTTCACCCGCCTCACCGCATTGGTGAACAAGAACCATGCCACCGGTGAAGTGCTTGCCTTCTATATGAAGGAATTCCCCTCGCCTTTGTTGGTGCAACAGACGCTCGGCTTGGATTATTTCTATGAAGAATCATTACGAGGGTATTTCATCCATCAGGTGATGGGAGAGAATCCCGCCTTGATCAAAGCGGCTAAACCGTTCCTTGCTCCCGAAGGTATGACGTTCCCCCAGGCAGCCCAAGCTCTGACTGCGCTGATGGGCGGGTACACCCAGAATTCGGCGCTGATGGGAAACAGTGACGAGGATATCTTCTCGTTCCTTACCCGTCCGGCCAAACTGTACCCCGATTCCCTGCTCGACCAGATCGCCTATATCCTGGAAGCATGGGCTGATTTGCTGCCTCAGGAGTTGAAGACGATGTTGCTTCGCGCCATCGACTTCGTCCAGGAAGAGGACAAACCCCACTTTCCTCCAGTCGGAGCCGGAGGCAGTCCCCAGATGGTCGTTCCGGATTATACGCATTTCGACCATGAATACGAAGCATTCACCGCCGACCGCAACTGGATGCCCAATGTCATCATGATGGCAAAGTCCACGCTGGTCTGGCTTGACCAACTGACCAAGGAATATGGGTATCCGATTGATACATTGGACAAAATCCCCGACCAGGAGTTGGAACGCCTTGCTTCGAGCGGATTCACCGCCTTGTGGCTGATCGGGTTATGGGAACGCAGCAACGCCAGCAAGAAGATCAAGAACCTGTGCGGCAACCCGGATGCCGAGGCTTCGGCATATTCATTGAAAAATTATGAGATTGCACAAACCATCGGGGGGTGGCAGGCTCTGGACGGCCTTCGGCAACGATGCGCCCGCTACGGACTCCGTCTGGCAAGCGACATGGTACCCAACCATTGCGGCATTGATGGGGATTGGGTCTTCGACCATAGTGAATATTTTATCCAGCAGCAGTACCCCCCCTTTCCGTCCTACACCTATGACGGGCCGAATCTCTCGGATCATCCTGACATCGAGATCAAGCTGGAAGACCATTATTACGATCGCACCGATGCGGCGGTCACCTTCAGGCGAAAGGATTTGAGGACCGGGCGGACAAGCTATATTTTCCATGGCAACGATGGGACTTCGATGCCTTGGAACGATACCGCCCAGCTCGATTTCCTCAATCCTGCAACCCGTGAGGCGGTATATCAGCAAATCAAGCATGTGGCATCGAATTTCCCGATCATTCGCTTCGATGCAGCAATGACCTTGGCCAAGAAACACATTCAGCGCCTGTGGTATCCAAAACCTGGACACGGGGGAGATATCGCCGGCCGTGCCCAATACGGCATGGATGAGGCTTCCTTCAACCAAAGCATTCCCCAGGAATTTTGGCGTGAGGTGGTCGATCGGATCAATGAGGAGCTTCCCGATACGCTGCTGCTTGCTGAGGCGTTCTGGATGATGGAAGGCTATTTTGTCAGGACCCTGGGCATGCATCGGGTCTACAACAGTGCATTCATGAACATGCTCAAGAACCAGGAGAACCAAAAGTACCGGGAGACGATCAAGAACACAATTGCCTTCGAGCCGGAAATTCTCAAGCGGTTCGTGAATTTCATGAACAACCCTGATGAAGAAACCGCCATCGCCCAATTCGGGGATGGGGACAAGTACTTTGGTGTCTGCACCCTGCTCTCGACCATGCCCGGACTGCCGATGTTCGGCCATGGCCAGCTCGAGGGATACCGGGAGAAGTATGGCATGGAATACCGCCGTGCCTATTGGAACGAACGCCCCAACCAATATCTGATCGAACAGCATAAGATGCGGATCTTCCCCCTCCTCAAGAAACGCTATCTCTTCAGTGGGGTGGATTATTTTCAGTTGTTCGACCTGTACCATGAAGCTTCAGTCCAGCAATCGGCATTCTGTTATGTCAACGGGACGGAACGTGAACGAGCCATGGTTCTGTACAACAACCAATATGAGGGAGTCCATGGATGGATCAAGACCTCGTCTCCCAAGCTGGTCAAACAAGGGGATGACAAGCAGACGGTGACCACAAGCCTTGCCGAGTCCTTGGCCCTTACGTTGGGCGGACGGCGTTATCTGATTTACGATTCATTCTTGGAAGGGCTCACCTACATGAAACCATCACTTAAGGTGTATGACGAAGGACTTCCGGTACAGCTTCAGGGGTTCGAAACCAAGGTATACCTCAATATACGGGAAGTGGAGGATGTGGACGGTACGTACTCGGATCTCTATGCCCAAATCGGAGATTCAGGGGTGGCCAACCTGGAACAGGAAATACTCGCCTTACGACTCAAGCCGGTCTATAAGGCGATGGAAACCTTCCACAGCGATCATTTCATCAAGCAAATCCGTCTATTATTGGATGGAAAAGCTACCAGCAGAACGGAACGGACGCTCATTCTTACCTTGGCGGAAGCCTATACCCATCTCTCTGCCGTGGTGGAAAACCTCCATCCTGCGGCCAGGAAATCCCTGCCTTCCTTACCGCGGGAGGTGAATCCTTCCGACATGCTGACTGAAGTCAAGCGGATGGCCGTCCTGTTCAAAAAAGAAGAAAACCGGGTATTCCACCACGGGAGCCATATTCTGGATGAGCTGGAAGCGGTTTGTGCTGCGTCCCTCTTCCTCAAACCATTTCTGGACAAGGATAGTACGATTTCTGAGGCCATGGTGGCCAGCGACACTTTGTTGCTTTCCCGGTTCTTCTCAAAGGAGCTGTGCGAAGCGGGATTCGTCCTGGACGAGGGACGCAAAGCCTGCCACAGTGCCGCAATCTTGGCAAGCGCGGCCAATATGGTGGACGACAGCTTGGAGGATCCGAAGAAAATTCTGGCATTGTTGCTTGAGGACCCAAAGCTTCGCTCGTATGCCCAAATCAATGAGTACCAGAAGGTGACGTGGTACACCAAGGAGGCAATGCAGGAGATCATCTACCTTTCGGCTCTTTCGCTGGCCATCCACAAGGGGATGACAAACGGGGAAACCTACATAAAGGTCCTCATGGAAGCGGAAATGCAGGCAGGCTACCGTCTTGATCAGCTCTTGGCCTGAAGGCCGGTGTTTGATTGACTTGGTAGGGTTGATAAGATACTCTTGGAAGCTATGAAGACTTGGATAAGTTATTTGGCTGCAATAGCCCTTGGACTGGCGGCAACCCTATTATTTGGAGAATCAGGGGTGTTTCAACAAGTGATGTACACCCTCACCGCCTTGTTGGTGCAACTCGGGGGATTCGTATTGATCCCCTTGGTGTTTTTTGGATTCTCCTCGGGCATCGCATCGCTGCGCAAGGACAGCAAGGGAGGAGTGTTCACCCGAACCACCATCCTGTGGAGCATCCTGACCACGGTTCTGCTTTCCTTTTGTGCCGCCTTGGTATTCAAGTTCTTCCCTTCCTATTTTCCGGCAAGCAGCAGCGCAGGTACCGATGCTTCCAAACTCGCCACCCTCGCACCGCAATCCCTTTCCACATTGTTTGAATCGATGCTGCCCATCAATCCTTTCTATACGTTGGCGAATGCCGAAAGCTTCCTGCTCCCGGTCATGGTAGTCGCCTTGGTGTTCGGCTATTTCCTCAAACCGAATGTGGAAGTCATCCGTCCGGCCTATGTAACCATGAACTCATTGAGCGAGACGATGTTCCGTCTGGCAAAATCCTTCAGCACGATGGGACATTTCTTTGTATTCATCGCCTCTTCCTATTGGTTGAGCCACGTACAACAAGAAGGAACCATCTTCGTAGCAGGACGTTTCTTGCTCATGCTCCTCGCTTCCACCTTCCTGGTCCTGTTCATCATGCTTCCTCTGCTGTTTGCGCTGCTGACCCGATTCAAGTCCAATCCCTATAAGATACTCTATCGTATGATAGCATCAGCCTCGGCAGGACTCTTTACCGGAAGCATCTTCTTTTCCAGCCCGATAACCATCTCACTCTCCCGTCATAATCTTGGGTGCCAGAAGCGGGTAAGTGCCACCGCAATCCCACTCTATACCTTGATAGGGAGAGGTGGTTCGGCGATGATCGCGACCTTAAGCATCCTCAGCCTGCTCTATGCTTCCACGGCGACATTACCCTCCGACAAGGTCATCCTGTTTTCTGCACTTGCCAGTGCACTCTTTGCCTATGCAAGTCCGTTGTACCTGGGCTATGAGGTGTTTTTCATCACCATCATTGCCCTGCAATTTCTGAAAATAGACCTGTATGGAGCACAGATGACCTTGGTGGCCATGATGCCGATCCTCAATGGCCTGGGTATTTTGGTCGATTCCTATGTTGCGGCCTTCGGTTCAGCCTATACCTGCCAACGCATGGGAGTGTTGCTCGAAAGCGCCTATCGGGATACGCTGTAACAGGATATGGGAAAGAACCTTCGATTCATCCTCTTGGGCATCCAAGCTTGTATCACGCTGTTATTGTCCGCTATGATCGTGCAAGCGATGGTAAGTTCTGTTCAGCAGGGACTTTGGATGGTAACCAGAACGCATCTGGTGCCTTCCTTGATCCACCTTTGGGTAGCGCTGATCGCCGCCCTCTTGCTCTGTTTCCTCTATCGGGCGAACATCGGGGCCGAGGCACGGGTGTTGCCCTTGCTCTTTTTGATGATCAGCCTGGGCAATGTGAAAATCCTTCCACTCTATGGCTCAATTACCCACATCATCCTGTTCAGCCCAAGTACGATCGCCGCCCTGTATCACTTTTCCCTACTCTTCGGATCCTTTTTGTTCCTAGCAAGCGGACTGTTCCAACAGACGATCAACCCGACTAAGCTCGGCCAATACTCCTTTGTCGGAGCTGCAAGCGCCTTGCTTCTCTCCTTACTGGTACCGGTTTCGGCCAGCTCCGCCTCGTTTCTCTGGGAAGCCAGTGTCACCAATCCTCTGTTTCTGGGTATCTGCCTTTTGATCAACACCCTGGCCATCCTCACCTTTCTGATCGCCATGATCGAGGAACAATTCAGCAGACAGACGACGGTACGTTGCCTGTCATTCATCTTGATGATCGCAGGCAATGCCATGGTTACCATCAGTCAGAATACCATTTTCAACACCTTGGGGTTGTTCCTCTACGTAGCGGGGACCGTCATCCTGATTCTGGCGACCAGGACCTATCATATCTGGACGTAGGGATCATTTGAACAGCGCACTCATTCCCTCATCTCTCACCAAGGCCTGCATCTGGGCATCAGTCGGCCGTACAATCGGCTTTCCGGCAGCTTTGAGCAACATGGGCAGCAAATGAATATCACCGGTGCTGTTGAGAAACACCTGCTCATGGGAGAGAACATACTGCACAGCCTTCTCGATGGAAGCTTCCTTGCTCAGTGCATCGTACCAGGTGCTGAAGGTTTTCTCCTTCTGTCCGTATTCTCCACGTGCCAATGATTTGATCGTCTGTACGGCTATCTGCTTCTGATCGCACACCGCAAGCAACAGCCGAACATGTTCGGCGTACTGAGGATTCTGCATCATCATATAATTGAATGGGAAAAGAACAGAATCGAAATCATAGACGTCCAGACTTTCCAAATGCCTCTTGGGTGCATCGATTCCATGACCAGTGACCCCGATGAACCGAACCAACCCCTCTTTCTTTGCCTCGATGGCCGCCTCAAGGGCTCCGCCTTCTTCCATGGCGGTCGTCCATTCCTGTTTGTCGACAAGGAAGTGCAGCTGCCAGAGATCCAGATAATCGGTCTTCAGTCGGGAGAGTGATTGCTTCAGCTCCTCCAAGGCTTCCTTCTTGGTCCGCATTCCAGTTTTGGATGCAAGGAAGAAAGAATTGCGATGCTGCTTCATCCAAGGCCCGATCCGAAGCTCTGCATCACCATAACTCCGGGCGGTATCGATATGATTTATCCCGTTGTCCAGCAAGAGTGCCAAGGTATTGTCCGCTTCCGCTTGGCTTACTTCCGAAAATGCGGCGGCTCCAAAGATGACCCGGCTGGAACGATGTCCGGTTTTCCCGAATTCCTTGTACTGCATGCATAACCTCCCATGGTAGATATACAAAGCCCGTAGGCCTTGTATATCATACCACAGAATTCCTACTGCAGGGCAATCACACTCTGATCGTAATCCTTCGGGGCCTCGAAATCGAGCAGGTTCATGCAAGTGGCTGCGATGCTGCTGATCCCCAAGCCGGATCGGAGCTCTGGTGCATACTCTCCCTGATACGAACTGTCGCAGATGATGCAGGGAACCGGATTAAGCGAGTGGCTGGTCTTCGCTTTCGGATCTCCATTGGTCTTGTATTGCACACTCCCATCCTTGGCATGTTCGTACATGTCGTCGGCATTTCCATGGTCGGCGGTGATCACCATGACCCCACCGGCCTCCATGACGGCTTTGTGCAATCTGCCCAATTGCAGATCCAATGCTTCCATCGAACAGACAACCGCCTCGAAATTACCAGTGTGCCCAACCATATCCCCGTTGGGGTAGTTCAGCTTGATGAAATCCCATTTCCCGCTTGCCACTTCAGTGATCACGCGGTCAGTGATTTCAGCGCATTTCATCCAAGGGCGCTCCTCGAACGGAATAATGTCACTGGGGATTTCCACATATTCTTCCAGCTTCTCATTGAACTTTCCGCTCTTGTTGCCGTTGAAGAAATACGTGACATGTCCGAATTTCTGCGTCTCGCTGATCGAGAACTGTCGTACCTGTGCACCACACAGATACTCAGCCATAGTCTTGTCGATAGCCGGAGGACTCACCAGATATTGACTGGGGACATGCAAATCGCCGTCGTATTCCATCATTCCGGCATATTCCACCTTGGGCCGACGCTTACGGTCAAACTCTGTCAGGTTTTCCGCCTCAAATGCCTTGGTGATTTCCAAAGCACGGTCGCCACGGAAATTGAAGAGAATGACACTGTCTCCATCCTCGATGGTTCCAACCGGCTTTCCATCCTTGGCAATGACAAAGGGGGGAAGGTCTTGGTCAATGGCCTTGGTTTCCTCACGCAGGGTCTCGATCGCCTCATGGGCACCGACAAACTGCCGCCCTTCTCCCAGGACATGGGTTTCCCATCCCTTGCGGACCATATTCCAGTTTGCGTTGTAGCGATCCATGGTGATGACCATACGGCCACCGCCACTTGCGATCCTGGCATCAAATCCATCGGAGTTGAGGGAAGCGAGGAAAGTCTCAAACGGATCAAAGTATTCCAGGGCACTGACTTCTCCGACATCACGACCGTCAAGCAGGGCATGGATGCGAACCTTTGCAACCCCATCCTGCTTGGCCTGTGCAACCATTGCCTTGAGGTTGTCGATATGGGAATGGACGTTTCCATCACTGAGCAATCCAATGAAATGCAGGGTGGAATCCTTGGCCTTTACATTTGCAATCAACTTTTTCCAGGTTTCACCCTCAAACATGGCCTTTGATGCTATGGAATTGGCTACCAATTTGGCTCCCTGGGCGAATACCCGACCGCATCCCATGGCATTATGCCCCACCTCGCTGTTGCCCATATCATCATCACTGGGAAGTCCGACTGCCAGGCCATGGGCCTTGAGCTTGGTCCAAGGATTGTTCTTGTACAGCTTGTTCAGCGTTCCGGTAAGAGCACTGGCCACTGCATCACCTTCTTTGTATTTTCCGAATCCAACGCCATCCATGATGACCAAGACTACCGGCCCTTTGCGGGAAATCTTTCCCATTTTCTTCAATGCTTCAACCATGCCTATCTACTCCTTACTCGTATTTACAGTGTTACAGACGTGCGGTGGCTTGCTTCAGATACTCCAAAGCCTCTAAATCCACCAAATCTTTCAATTCCTCATACACCCAGCGATGATAGGAATCAACCATGGCTTTTTCTTCCGCACTGAGCAGACTCACCTCGATCAAATCCCGTTCAAACGGACAGAGGGTGAGCACTTCAAAGCTGTAGAATTGGCCAAATTCGGTCTGTATGTCCTCTCTGACCGCAACAATGTTCTCGATGCGGATGCCGTGCCGGCCTTCCTTGTAGATTCCCGGTTCATCACTGACCACCATCCCCTTCTTCAAAGGCACTGCAACCGGTTTCGGGCTGATCACCTGCGGTCCTTCATGGACACTGAGCCTGAAGCCGATGCCGTGTCCGGTACCATGGAAATAACTCATGCCTTGTTTCCAGAGGAACTGGCGGGCAAGGATGTCCAGCTGGTATCCGGTGGTACCCTCGGGGAATCGCATCGAGGCAAGTGCCAGATTTCCCTTCAAAACCAAGGTATAATCGCGCTTCTGCTCCTCGGTGGGAGTCCCGAAGAGTATGGTCCGGGTCACATCGGTCAAACCGAAGGTGTACATACCCCCGGTATCGAGAACCAGCAGACCGTTTCCCTGCACCACCTTGTTGCTTTCTTCCGTAGCACTGTAATGGCACATGGCGCCATGTTCAGCCCAACCGCTGATTGGGGCGAAGGATTCACCGATGCAATCGGGATTACGAAGTCTCTGTTGCTTGAGCAGGTCGGATAGTTCAATTTCCGTATAGGAACCGCGGGTACGATCGAGGCGTGAAAGGAAGTTCACCAAGGCTACCCCATCCAACAGGTGAGCCCGTCTCAGGCCTTCCAACTCCGTATCATTCTTGCTCGCTTTCAGGTCGGTGGTGAAATCCCGCCCGGTGACTGCTTTGCGGCCCTTCATCGCTTCGTATAAGGCAAGATTGATCTTCTCCGGGTTGTAATACACCACCGAATCGTGGGCAATGGTCTGCTCGATGGTGGAAACAACCTGCTGGTAATCAAGCACGGTGAAATCTTCCTGGACGGCAGCCAAAAGGTCGGAGGAAAACCGAGAGGGATCGGTGAAAAGCCAAGCCTGGTCTTTCCCCACCAAAAGATAGGAAAGGAATACCGGAGTGTAGGAGACGTCGGATCCCCTGAGGTTGGTAAGCCAGGCAATGTCATCCAGACTGGAGACCAAGGTATAGTCGGCTCCTTTCTGCACCATGGCAAGGCGGACCATCGTCAGTTTCTGGATCCGGGAGAATCCCGCAATCTCAACGGGGAGATCCACGACAGGCTGCGAGGGAACCGCAGGACGATCGAGCCAAATCCTGTCCAGGAGATCGGCTTGAGGCACCAAAACCAGGGAATCGGCGAACGTCTGCTCCAAGGCAGCCTTCGCAAAGACCGTAAGGGTCGTTTCATCGAATCCGACTTTGGCACCGTTATCCAGATGTTCCTTCAGGTAGGTATACGGATCGGGATATGAGGGGGTATCGACTTTCATCATGACAAAGCCGGATCCTTCGATCTGTTGCTGGGCTTGGATGAAATACCGTGAGTCGACCCACAACAGAGCCTCATCCTTGGTGATGACGACCGTCCCCGCACTGCCGGTGAAACCGCTGATCCAGGCACGGGTCCTCCAACGCGGACAAACATATTCACTCTGATGAGGGTCGGTTCCATTGATGACCCACGCATCAAGCTGTTTTTTTTCAAGAAGGGAGCGGAGAAGCGCTACCCGTTCGTCAATGATGGACATTCTGAACTCCTTTTCGCCGATGCAGGACAAGGGCGAAGATGATACCAAACAAGATCATGGCTAGGCAGAAAAGTTGGCCGAGGGAAAAATTGAAAAAGGATTGGAAGATGGCGATGTTGTCCGATTCCTTTCCCAAGGCAAGAATATACCCGAGATTCTCATCCGGTGCCCGAAAGTACTCGAGTACGAATCGTATGGATCCATAGCCGATCACATACCAGGCAAGACCCATGCCTTCGCTCATCTTCTGGCGTCTCGGCCTGATCACAAACCAGAGGAACAAAAAGAGCACAATCCCTTCAAACAAGGCTTCGTACAATTGGCTGGGATGCCGGGGTAGATTGACCATGGCTCCGTTCTGATACGACAGCCCTAGGGTATCGGCAACCGTACGAACCCATGCATAGTTCGATGAAAACGAGGGAGCATTGGGGAAGATCATAGCCCAGGGTTTGGTTGATACCCGGCCGAACAGCTCACCGTTGATGAAGTTTCCCAACCTGCCGAAGGTATAGCCCAACGGAGCAGCATACCCGACGGTGTCGGCAAGCGCAAGGAACGAGAAGGCATACCGTTTGCTGAATACATACCCTCCGATGATTGCACCAACCAAACCGCCGTGATAACTCATGCCGGGAAGCCCGACGAAACGGCCGTCCTGGAATGGCCAGAAGATCATCCAAGGGTGCGTCCAATAGTACAGGGTACCATCATAGAACAAGACGGAAAACAGGCGTGCGCCAAGGATCAGACCCACAATGCAATAGAGCACCAAATTCAAGCTTTGGTCGGCATCCAGGGAGATTTCCCCCTTGCGGCCCTGTATGCGTATCAACAGATAGGCAAACGAAAAGGCCACCACATACATCAAACCATACCACCGGAGAGGCAGACCGGGTATGATTTCCGGTGAAATCCAACTGGGGAAGGCGATGAATTGGGTCATGGGGCAAGTGTAATGTGCATCAAAGGTGTGGTCAATACTGCATAACCTAGCCGTTTTTCCCGTGATACTGTATATTTGCCATATGAGAAGAACACTACTACGTAGGCTCAGCCTTAGTTTTATAACCTTGTTGATATTCCTTCCCGTCTTTGCCGGTGGCTCGGTGGAGCAGTTGCTTGCATCCGGTCTGCCTTCCTCCACCCAGACGGACAAGATAGCGACGGACATGGCCTCGCTGACCTCCCTCTATCGATATGTCGATTCCATCTACATCGATGAGGTGGACAAACAGAAAATGTTCGATGATCTGGCATCAGCGCTCATTGCTTCCTTGGATGATCCCTACTCATTCTATGTTCCACCATCCGAGGCGAAGCAATATCAGGAAGATACCACCGGCATGTACGGGGGAATCGGGACCTATCTGAACAAACCATCGCCCGATTCCAAGGACCCTGCAGATCCCGCCTCCTACATGATCACCATCATCTCCCCCTTCCCTGGTTCTCCCGCCCAGCGAGCAGGATTGATGGCAGGGGACCTGATCAGCCACATCGATGGGGAAAAAGTCGATGATCTGACCAGCTATGAGGCGAGCATGAAACTTAGGGGAGAACCCAATACACCGGTTACCATCACTGTCTACCGAAAGGGAACGTCCTTCGACCTGACCCTCAATCGGGAACCCATCACCACCCCGACGGTTGACAGTGCAGTCATTGAAGGAAATATCGGGTACATCATTCTTTCCGAATTCACCCCACAGACCGGCAGTCAGCTCCTTGAACATGTACAAAAGTTGATGAAACAGAACATCACCGGTCTTATCATCGACGAGCGGAATAATTCAGGCGGCGCGGTCGACGGAGCGATGCAATCAGCAAACATCTTTCTTAAGGACGGACAGACCTTGGTAACCATCCAAGGGAAGAAAGGTACGAACCGAGATCAGCGATATGTAGCTACCGGAAACACGGTTGTTCCCCAGACGCTGCCTATCGTCATTCTTGCCAACGGTGGGTCGGCTTCTTCGTCGGAAATCTTTGCCGCAGCCATGAAGGACAACGGCAGGGCCACCTTGATCGGCACCAAGACCTTCGGCAAGGGAATCGTTCAGGATGTCTTCAAATTCGGCGATGGTTTCGCCCAGGTGACAACCGCCCACTACTATACCCCCAAGGGAGAGAATATCCACAAGAAGGGTATTGAACCGGACATCCAGGTCGACGATGCACAGATACGTGATGAGGAAATTCCTGCATACGAGCAGTTGATGACCGACAAAGTGATCAGCACCTATGTACAGGAACACCCTGATGCAACCGACCAGAACATCATCGCCTTTGCAGAAGAGAACAAGGATCGGGGAATCAACGCCGATGCATTGAAGCTTCTGGTCCGCAATGAATACCTGTCCAAAATTCCCTATGACCAACGGCCGATCGCCGATCCCACATTCGACAACCAGCTGAAAAGAGCGGTCCAGTTCATACAGGAAGGGAAATGAGACAGTTCATACTTCCTTCCTCCTATCATGGGGAAGCTACCTTTGCTGTTGAGGGAAAGGAAAGCCAATACCTATCCAAGGTACTTCGGTTGAAAGTAGGCCAACAGTTGCTCGGTCGGGACCAAGGGGGGGGGAAGTACATGCTTACCCTCCAGGAGGTCACCAAAAACCGCTGTCTGCTTTCCTGTGCCAAGGTGGACCAACAGGATGAGGTCACTTCCACCGACACGCTTCCGGCCTACCGTGGACCTTACCCAAACCTGACGTTGCTCCAATGCCTGTGCAAGGGAAGAAAGGAGGAACAGATCTTCCGCCAAGCAACGGAAATCGGGGTTTCCTCCCTGGCCTTGGTATCCAGCCGGTATTGTATTCCCGACTTATCGGAGAAGAAGGAGCATGCACTCACCTCCCGTTTCGACCGCCTCGAAGCACAGGTAAAGGAAGCGCTCCAACAAAGCGGTTCGCCGCTTTCCACCACCATGGTTCCGCATATTCTTCCCCTTGAGGAAGTACCGAAATGGTGGAACAACCGTGGTCTTGCGTTGTTTTTCCACCAAAGTGAACGCGAGCAACCCCAACCGTCACTCACCAAGCTTCTCTCTGATCATCCCATCGAGCGGCCCATCGCCGTGCTGGTCGGACCGGAAGGAGGCTTCAGTGATGAGGAATGCACCTTTTTGGAGGAGGCGGGATTTCATGCAGTATTGCTGAAAACCAACATCCTCAGAAGTGAGACCGCTGGAGTCTATGCTCTCTCTGCAATCCAGGTTATCTTGACTGAGCGGGAAACTAAACCGGTACACCTCTAGAAACAAGAGTAGAGGACAAGGAAACGGAATTTCAAACTCCTTGATGGGAATACACGAATACAACATCATTGTCTCACTTCTATGCCTCGAGCATTCCTATAAATTCGTGATAGGAGTCATCGCATGTCTTTGTTCATCCTCTCCTCGGATTGGCGACTCAAGGAGAAATGTAAACTGCATCTCAGCCACTCGTATCTTCGTGAATTCACGATTGCAGAAAAACTCTTTTCCGCACTGGAGCAAGAACAGCCCGAAGTCCTGCTTGTCGATTGCAAATTGGCCCGTACCACTCAACGTATTGTCCTTTCCCAGCTACAGGCCCAAGGGTACCAAAATGCATTGATCATCTGCAGGGAAGGCGGGCAGAACATCGATCCATCCATACTTGCGTATTTCAACCCGATTGTGATGGAACGCAATCGTTTCAATTACCCACTGTTGTTCACCCATCTTGCTGCATTGCTGCACGAAACACAGGAAGTCCAGGAATCCGTTGCATACCATCCCTGCGGTTTGATAGGCGACAGTGACAGCATGGCATTGGTTCGCGAGCAACTGGTAAACTATGCAAAGCAAGATTGTGCGGTGCACCTGTTCGGGGAAACCGGTACGGGCAAGGAAGTGGCGGCAAATTATCTGCATACCTTGAAATTCCCCAGCCGAAACATCGTATCGGTGAATTGCTCGATCCTTTCCGATGCATTAGGGAATTCAATGTTCTTCGGACATGCCAAAGGCGCTTTCACCGATGGCAGGAATGAGCTGGAAGGATTCGTCCAACAAGCGGACCGAACCACACTCTTCCTTGATGAAGTGGAGACTCTCTCCGTACAATTCCAGGGACATCTTCTCCGGCTGTTTGAAAGCGGGCAGTATCATCGATATGGAGATACCAAGATGCATGTCTCCGATTTTCGGCTGATCACTGCATCAAACGAGAAATTGTCGGATTTGGTCGACCGCAATGCAATGCGGAAGGATTTTTTCTACCGTATTTCCGATGCCAACATCTCTCTGCCCCCACTACGGGACCATAAGGAGGATATTCCGAAAATCTGTTCCTATTTTCTTTCCCAGGAAGCTCCGGGAAAGGAGTTGGCCAAGGAGGACCTGCCGCTGCTCCAATTGTCAAACTGGCCGGGGAATGTGCGCCAACTCTTCTCCACCCTTCGACGAAGCGTGATCAAGAGCGGTGAGGATCCCTTGGTGCATATCGACGTGGAAGACCTTCTGGCATGAGGCCTTCAGAGAGCAAGAACCGCTGGGGGAGAAGCAACTCCTCCTTAGGCGGCATTATCCTTTGAAAACGGGAAATATAAGGACGGAGCCTCAAGCCAAGCATACCAAGAAATTGGTCCATTGCTTGTCGGCCTTGTGAACCAGTGGCTCCACCTTCATCAGGGAACCAACCGAAAAAAGTCATACACCCTTCATTTGCAGTATTTGTAGCCTGTTTTTATATTAATTACAAAGGGGATGCAACCAAAATATGTTCTTTGAGCATTTCCGGTACGGTGAGCCCATTTTTCTTGAATTCATCGAGCAACATGCTTTTGGTTGTCCTAAGGTGTTCACGGATTGCTTTTTCAGCACCATCAGGATCTTCTTTGCTCAATAGTGATAGCAACTGATGATGACTGTTTAGAACCTTTTCAGTACCGGGAGAAGAATAGATGTAGTACATGCTGTAAAACGTTCCCAAACGAATAAGTCGTGAGAACTCATGAATCAGCAAAGAGCTGTCGGATAACGCAACCAATGATTCATGAAAGTCGTATTCGAGATTCCAGTTTCCCTGCCCATCAACAAAGGTGGAATCGAGCGTCGCAGCCTTCACCAAGAGTCGTTCATAGTTGTCCCGGACAGCTTTTCCGCAATACAGGCGTGCCGCCTGGCATTCCAATGCTTCGCGTACGATAAGATGCTCATAGATTTCTTTCAACCCAAAGGGAGCGACAATGGTTCCTTTTCTTGGAATAGTGACTAAATAGCCTTCCAACTCCAATTGAATGACCGCTTCCAACACCGGAGCTACACTGACGCCAAGTTGCGTGGCAAGTGATCTTCGGTTCAGGAGGGTCCCTGGTGGCAATTCCTTTGAGATCAGCATCTGAAGTAGGATTGAGTACACCTCATTTGCAAGAGAGGTTTTTTTGCTCTCATGCTTTCTACGAGGATCGACCATACCACTGCGGATGTTTTCAACTGCTTTTTCTCGGGGGACCACAGAGACCTTCCTTTTCCGTTTACCATATCCTTTGGTTTCTTATACTGTCAACACAGAGAGTGTATTTATAGTTGTTCCAGTACTTTCACTCCTGTGATCTGATACCGATCCCGCAATTCACGCAATTCCTTTTTCAGCTTCTTTTCCATTTCAGAAGTAAGAGGAGAGAAAGGTCTGCGACTGTATCCGGCATCCACAGTATTCCAACTCAGAATTCTTTTCATACTGGCAAAGAAGGGATAGGAAAGCACCAAGAAGATGATTTGATCAGCCTGAATCTGTGCTTGCTGAGCCGCTGCCAAATCTCCTGCTGCATGAGCCCTCACAATACGTTGGAATAATTCAGGAATGATATTGTAGAACGAACCGATGATTCCATCAGAACCAAAACTCATTCCACTGAGTGCCATTTCATCACACCCGCTGTAAACCATGAAGTCTTTGCCTATCTCTTCCTTGATTCTCAAAATTTCATGATGTGTAGTCGCCGTATACTTGATGCCTTTCACATTCTCTATGGCAGCCAGCTTCTGTATAGTCGAGAAATCCACCAAACCAGCCAAGGCAATGTTGTAGACGATCATAGGCAGGGGTACCGATTCGCTGATATCCCGATAATACCCGATGATTTCCTCATTTGAGAATTTCCAATAGAAGGGAGGTACCGAGGAAATGGCATCTGCTCCCGCCTCATAGGCATGTCGTGCTAAATCGATGGAGGAATCCGTTCCGATGTCACCAACATGCACGATGACGGGAATACGACCATTGACCTCTTCCAAAACCGTCTCCACTACTTGTTTCCGCTCTTGATTGTTCATAAGGAAGGTCTCACCGGTACTACCGGTCAAATACAGACCATCAACCTTTTGGTCCAACAAGAATCGCGCCAGGGAACGCTGACGCTTTTCATCAAACGCTCCATTTTCGGTAAAACAGGTCATCATTGCAGGGATGACCCCCCGTATTTGCTGAATATTGTACGTACCCATGCTCTTCATTCTCCTCTCTTCACTTTCTGATAAGATTTTGTATCCATCAAATGACATGCTACATAATGCAGATTTCCCTCAATTTCATATGGCTGCAGGAGGGGTTCCTCGGTCCTGCACCGATCCATGCAATACCGACAACGGGGATGAAACGAACAACCGGAAGGAGGATTGACCGGACTGGGGACATCTCCCTCCAAGACGATTCGCTGTTTCTTGGCATCCAGATCAGCCAAGGGGATTGCAGAAAACAGTGCCTGTGTATACGGATGCATCGTATGGTCATAGAGTCCTTGTGTCGGAGCAAGCTCTACAATCTTCCCCAAGTACATGACGGCAATTCTGTCACTGATATATTCAACCACCGATAAATCATGCGTGATAAAGATATACGTGAGATTCCGTTTCTCCTTGAGTTCAAGCAGCAAATTCAATACTTGGGCTCGGATGGAGACATCCAAGGCACTGACAGCCTCGTCACAAATAACCAATTGCGGATCAACACTGAGCGCTCGTGCAATTCCTATTCGTTGCCGCTGTCCACCGGAAAACTCATGAGGATATCGGTCCATATATTCCGGCCGCATATTGACCGCTTCCAATAAATCTCCGATCAATTTCCGTTGTGCAGCTTTCCCATGGATCCCGAATCGATTCAAGGGATCTTTCAATGAGGTGAAAATCGTGAATGCAGGGTTCAATGAAGAATAGGGGTCCTGAAAGACTATCTGCATCTTTTTACGGTATGC
This sequence comes from Sphaerochaeta sp., assembly GCF_050256055.1. Lineage (NCBI taxonomy): Bacteria > Pseudomonadati > Spirochaetota > Spirochaetia > Spirochaetales > Sphaerochaetaceae > Sphaerochaeta > Sphaerochaeta sp. The sequence goes on from NZ_JBFWIJ010000001.1 coordinate 71,627, forward strand.
CCCCATACTTTTTTCATCCAGCTTGAGAAGATCGACCGATTCAGCCTCATCATGATACAAAACTGAACCTTGTTGGGATTTCACCAACCGCAACAAGGTTTTCCCCAAAGTCGATTTCCCGCATCCCGATTCACCGACCAGTCCGAGCGTCTCCCCTTTATATACCGTAAAACTCACACCATCCAATGCTTTCACATGACCGACAGTCGATCGAAATACACCTTTCTTGACGGGAAACCAAGTTTTCAGATTGTTCACTTCCAGCAGAATTTCTTTCTGTTGTTCAGTTTTCATTTCCCTGGCCTCCTTCATACCTAACGCAACGCGCAGAATGGGTTGCACTGAGTTTGGTCATTTCAGGAAGACAAACATCACAGACTCCTTCCTGGAAATAATCGCATCGTGGGCCGAACTGGCAACCACTCGGACGATCATACGGATCCGGTGTCACCCCTCGTATCGGCTGCAAATCCTGTGCCCTGCCTCTGCCCAGCACAGGAATGGAACGAAGCAAAGCCTCGGTATAAGGGTGACTGGGTCTACGAAATACATCTTCCAGTGTTCCCTGTTCAACCACATTACCCATATACATGACCACAACATCATCCGCCAACTCACTGACCACTCCCATATCGTGGGTGATCAACATGATGGCAGTATTCCGATTTTCTTTCAGATGCATGATCAATTCAAACACTTGGGCCTGAATGGTTACATCAAGTGCCGTCGTAGGTTCATCAGCGATGAGGACACGGGGATCGCAACTCATTGCCATGGCAATCATCGCTCTCTGACGCATGCCACCGGAGAACTGATGGGGATACTCATGTACCCGCTGTTCAGGCAAAGGGATTCCCATGTCCTTCAACAATGCAACAGTTCTATCCTTTCGTGCTTTTCGTGTCATATTCCTATGGTAAAGTAGATTTTCCTCAATCTGATACCCTATGGTGTATACCGGATTCAGACTGGTCATGGGATCTTGGAAAATCATTGCCAGTTTAGACCCCCGAAGCGACCGCATAACCTTTCCATTCCGTTTTTGCTGATCTATACGAATGGGACCTTCTTCGTCGAAATAGGTAATCTCACTGCCTTCCTCTATCCTTGAGAATTCGGGAAGCAGTTGCATGATGGAACTCGCTGTAACACTTTTCCCGCATCCCGATTCACCGACTACACAAAGCGTCTTTCCTTTCTTGATATCAAAAGAGACTCCATTGACAGCTTTGTTACACCGTCCATTCTGATAGAAATAGGTTCGAAGATTCTTTACTTGCACCAATACATCAGTATCCATGTCTCACACCCTCATCCTTGTTGTGAAGGATCCGCAGCATCCCTCAGCCCATCTCCGATGAAATTTATTCCCAATACAAACAAGGAAATGACCACCCCAACAGGCAACCAGAGCCACCAATAGGATTGCAGGACATTCAAATCATTCGCTGCATTAAGGATATTTCCCCAAGTTGCGATCTGCAGCGGAACCCCCAAACCTAGAAAACTCAATGCCGCCTCCTGAAGAATGAACATGGCGGTACTGAGTGTGATGTTTACCATTATGGGCCCTAATGCATTAGGAAGCATATGCTTGTAACAGATAACCAGAGGATGGATCCCAAACGCCTTCAAAGCCTGGATGTATTCTTCCTCTCGGATGGACAGCATCTTGGCTCTCGTCATGCGGTACATCGACCCCCAGCCGGTGGCAATGAATATAAATATCAGATTCCGCATGCTTTGCCCTACAATTGAAACCAACAGCAGTACAAGGATGATCTGGGGAAAAGACATAAAAATCTCAGAAATCCGCATGAACAACTTGTCAAGCAATCCTCCACGGTATCCACCGTACGTACCAACCAAGACGCCAATACATGCTGCTCCAATGGCACTTCCGAAACCAACCAGAATGGAGATCCTGCCTCCATACAAAACACGGGAGAAAACATCGCGCCCCAGTTTGTCTGTACCAAATAGATGTTGGAATGAAGGGGGATTCAATATAGCTTTCAAGTTGATCGAAAGTGGGTTGTAGGAAGTAAGCAAAGGGGCAAAAACGGAACAAGAGAGAATTATCAAGAAGATGATTAGTCCTGCCACCGAAAGTTTGTTCCTAAGAAGCTTTTGCGTCCCCCTTCCTCCCTTACGGATTCGGATTGTCTGCATCTCCTCGGCTTTTAGTATCGTATCCATCATTCGGTTTTGTCGTGCTTGTCGACTCAGAAATATCTGCATCTCATCCTCCTAATCCAACTGGACCCGAGGATCCAACAATGCGGTAAGCAAATCAATGATGAAACTGGCAACCAAGACGGCAAATACGGAGAAGAGAGCAATCATCATGACCAAAGGATAGTTTTGGCTCCTTACCGCTCCTAAAAATTCATTGCCTACCCCAGGCCATTGAAAAATCTGCTCAATCACCACAGATCCACCGATGAGCATCGGTAAACGAAATCCGATCAACACAACAACAGGAGTAAGGGCCACCCTGAATCCATGGACCAAGTTGACTCTCCATTCCGGAAGGCCTTTGCTTCTGGCGGTCTTGATGTAATCCTTATTGATTGTGTCCAGCATGCTGGATCGTGTATACCGCATGACACCTGCGGTCATGGTGATACCCAACACCACAGCAGGGAGCACTAGGTTTTTCATATGGTCCCAATAGATGGTGTATTCGGGGCGAAGCCTGCCCCCGATGGGCAACCAACCCAAATTGATGGAAAAAACCAACAACGCCACCAAACCGAGAAAGAATTCAGGAATGGAAACCCCGATCATACCGGCTACCGTAAAAATCCTATCGATGCTACGGCCTCTTCGTACTGCACTTACCAGGCCTAGGATGGTACCGAATAAAGTGGATATACAAAGAGCAGCGATGGATAACTCAAGGGTTGCAGGAAGCCGGGAAAATACGATGTCCTTGATGGGAACCCCGCTGGTCAGACTATAGCCAAAATTACCCTGCACCACACCCCAAAGCCAATGTAAATAGCGGACAAGAAAGGGATCATTCAAACCAAGCGATGCACGCAAGGCAGCAAGTTGAGCCTGGGTCATATTGGCCATCGCTTCAGGACTTGCCATAAAGGAAACAGCATCTCCAGGAGTAAGCTCCAAGCCCAAGAAAATTAGAAAAGTCATGACCAGGAGCATGGGAATTAGGGTAAGAATTCTTCGAATCGTATAGGAAATCATGCTTCCGTTGCCTCCAAACAGAAAATCAAACATGATATCCGGGAAGGATTGCTCCCTCCCGGATGGTCGAGGGCCAATGTTACGGTTTTACAAACTTGTTCACAAAGAACAGGCGGGTATAGCGGATATCGACAGGAGTAACTTTGATATTCGGCATTTTTTCCAAAGCCAGAACGTCTTCCACACTCTTGGTATACGCATAGTCCAGCTGTCCTGCAGCAGCATTCTTCACCAAGTTTGGATCACTTTCTCCGGAAGGATACATCTGGATCTCATCAATTTTTGCCTTACCTTTGTAATATTTCTCGAACGGTACAAAAGTCGCATAATTGTTCATCTGGATGTCCTTTACCTTGAAGGGACCGGACCCGATTGGATTTTGCCAGAACGCAGCTTGCTGGAATTGCATGGGATCGACATTGGCAAAATATTTTTTGGGCAGCGGTGGGAACTGAGTGAAGCACAGCAAGGCATTCGGATCTGCTTCCTTGTAGGTAAAGGTAATGGTACGCCCATCAATGGCGATGGAATCAATCTTCTTCAGCATGGAAGAGAATACTGCATTCAAAGTAGGTACCTTGGCTGCAAACTCGTAGGTCCACTTCACATCGTCAGCGGTAATCTTCTCACCATCATGCCAATAGATATCGTCACGCAACGTGAAGGAAATCTTCTTTCCGTCATCACTTACCGAGTAAGATTCAGCCAACTCACCCTTTGACGGAGTCAGGTTGACATCTGCAACAACAAGATGGTCGAACAGAACCTTCTGGCTCATATACAATCCCGGATTGAGGAACGGAGTCTCGACAAACTGTACTGGACCCCCATTGGTCTTCAGAATCCGCTTGCCGGAAGCATCGGCGGGAACGGTCCAATTGATGATGTTCCAATCATAGTTGAATTGTTCGTTCCCATAGCCTGCCCCTGCTCGGTCCAGACGAGTACTCTGCGCTACAAACACCTGCTGATAATACAGGGGAATTGCAGGAAGATTAGCATTCTCATATTTCTGGACTTCATAGAAAGCCTTTTTCTGGGCTGCAGGATCGACCACATGAGTTGCGTTGATCAATTTGTCATATACAGGATCGCTAGGAGTATGGGAATTCGAACCTCCACCAGTCAAGAACCGATCATAATACTCGTTCATTGAAAGGGCTCCGATGGCAGCATAAGCCATATCCCAATTTACAGCTGAGGGGCCATTCACAGGATCGGCAGGGGGAACCCATAGTTGTGATGCAAGATCACCTTCCAACTTCCTGAAGGTCATTTTCATTCCGACATCAGCCAAATAAGCTTGAACAGCCGTCATCAGATCAACCGTCATTTGGTCTCCGTAATAATATACAACATCCAATGTATAATTGGGATCCCAACCAGCACTCTTGAGCAATTCCCGGGCCTTGGTAGGATTATAGGAATAATTCTCCAATCCGGGCACCTTCCAATCACCATTGGGAGTCAAACTGTTTGCTACAAGGGCTTTTCCACTCATCAGGTTGTCGACTATCGCCTGCATATCGATGGCATAGGCAATTGCCTGACGTACTCGAACATCTGCCAAAGGGCTTCCCGTCTTGACGGCTTGTGCTCCTGGGGCCGATACCACAGCAGTTTCTTTTGTCCCTGCTCCTATCAGGCAGGTCAATGAAACGATCATCACCAGAACAGTCACCAAGAATTTCTTCATGTGATCCTCCTTAAATATCTTGTGATATATCAAGCGTACCACGAATCCAAAACTTGTCAAGAAATTGGTTGGTGTAATTTACCAATCAATTTCGAAGCGATCCCTCCCTAGTTTTTTCGCCTGATAGAGTGCTTGGTCCGCCCGCTTGATCGCCTGTTCTTCCGACTGATCATCAGGATGGAAGGAAGATATACCGATGGAAATGGAATACGAAAGGGAAATCCCCTCGCTTGCCAGCATGGTCGAACGTGCAGTGGCAAGCAATGTTTCGGCCAACGCTGAAATCATTTGCTCCGAGCTATCGGGACAAACCACGAGGAATTCATCACCTCCCCAACGGAACAAGGCATCCCTGGAGCAGACCACCTGCTGGAAAGCTTTGGTGAGACGGACCAAACTACGGTCACCAATATCGTGGCCGTAGGTATCGTTGATATGTTTGAAATGATCAATGTCAAACATGGCCACCAAAACAGGCTTCCTTTCCTTTTTATACGTGAAGAAGGCATTTTTGAGTACAGTAAGGCCATACCGGCGATTACCGACTCCTGTCAGCGTATCCCGGTTCGCCTGCTCAAGCAGAATCTTCTCATTTTGCTTGTTCGCCCTGCGTTCCAGTAATACAAGCAATAGGGAATGCAGGAGAAACAATGCGATGATTGACGTGATGAGAACAGGTATGTATCGTTTGACGATACTGTTACTATCATTTGTGCTACTGTCGATGTAAAGCGAAAGATCGTCGAGATGAATACCCATCGCGACCACCCAATCAAAATCCTTGTACAGTTTTGCATAGGTAAGTTTCTCGGAAATCACCGTACTGTTCATCTTCTGGAAATAATAGGTAAAAAACAGTTCACCCGACTGCTTCACTCCTTCAAGTTCAGTTTTATACGGCGTACCGCCTTTTATATCGGTCATCTTGGTTGAAAGACTCATTCCCACCGTATCCCGGAGATTCGGATGGATGCGACGGATCGCATAATCATCCCCGCCTGCATAGTTCTTGATTTCATTGACCCAGATATAGGAATCCTCAGAATATCGTGAGTTGTAAATCTCCTGCGCAATGTTCTGCTTCACCTCTTCATCAATTCGGTCTTGGGCAATACCGAAGAATACCGTATACGAACCATTGGTGTGCAATGCATGAATCTTGTACAGAGGAAGCAAACGATTCAAACTCTCAATACGAGTCTGAGGCTCTTGCACTTCATGCTGGTTGTCAAACACCAACGCCCCTGAATTCTTATCCCAAACAAGAAGAGTCCATTCTTTGAGCGAGGGACGCTTTGCCATTTCAGTGATACGTTGCATATATGATTCCGAATGCAGGGATTCGAGGAGGAGTTCATCCTCCAATACGGCAAGCTCATTCTGGTACTTGGTCTGCAACAACGAGCGCTCTGCATCGATGCGCCGAATTTGGTTGTTCACGGTATCATAGAGAAACTGGCGCTTCAGATTCTCAATGGTCCGGGCGGTATTGGTCGAATAAATGGTTTCAACCTGGTTGAGCGTGACTAAGGAAAAGATCAGCAAGACCCCGGTCGAAACAAGAATCAACAGCGTACTCATCCACCATGACCTTGCGTGCATACCCATCCCCTTTGTCTGTACGATACCACAGCAAAACGGTTCGAACAACCAAGCAATACAAACCGGTTATCCACAAGTTGTGCCGGTAACACTGGATGATTTCGCACCCATTCGGCGACAGTGCTAACTCCCATTGCATAGGTACTTACACAGGTATACAGCACGAAGGAAAGGTTGTGGATAACTTGTTGACAACTCGTTTATTTCCTGCATCGAAACATCTTGCAACAGACAATAAAAACCCAATGAAACCTATATAAGACTTCAATTGAAGTTGTGAACTAGGATTTTATTTATTTCCATATAAAATAATTATTTGTCATAATCCCCAAGAACGTCGAGAATCATGGGAAAAAGTCATGAAACAATGCTGTATACACACCATGGTGGTTGTATGCCGAAACGGGTTGTGGACAACTTGTGGATATCTTTGGGATACCCCTGTGGATACGCCGATGAATTCACGTCCAAACAGGGAATTAGCCAAGCCGTTCGATATCGAGGCCCAAGGCTTGGAGCTTACCGCTCAGGTTCTCATATCCCCGCTCTATTTGATAGATGTTTTGGATGCGGCTCTCCCCTTGGGCACAGACGGCGGCGATGACCAACGCCATTCCCGCCCGTACATCGGGACTGGAAAGCTGGGATCCATACAGCTGTGAAGGACCTTGCACCACCGCCCTGTGCGGATCGCACAGAATAATGTCGGCTCCCATCCTGATCAACCAGTCAATGAAGTACATTCTCGACTCGAACATCTTCTCATGGATGAGAATCGAGCCATCCATCTGGGTTGCGCATACGGTGACGATGCTCAACAAATCCGCGGGGAACCCAGGCCAAGGGGCATCGTCGATCTTGGCGGTATGGCCTCCCACCTCCTTGGCAAGCAGACGCTTCTGCTTCCGAGGAACCAGGATGGAAGAAGGACCATCCTGTACAAAAGTGATGCCGATCCTTTCAAACCCGAGGCGGATCATTCGTAGGTGTTCCAATTGTACATTCTTGATCAGGACCTGGCCACCGCTGGCTCCGGCCAATCCAATGAATGAGCCTACTTCCATATAGTCGCTGCCCAAGCGAAATTCACACCCGTGCAGGCGTCGCTGTCCCTGTATATACAAGCGGTTTGAACCGATTCCTTCGATAGGACATCCCATCCTTCCCAAAAGCAGGCACAAATCCTGAACATGCGGTTCGCATGCAGCGTTGTAGACGATACTCTCTCCCTCGGCAAGGGAGGCAGCCATGAGCACATTTTCCGTTGCGGTGACCGAAGCCTCATCAAGAAACACAGAGCCACCCTGCAACCGGGATTTCCTTGCCTGGATGCATATCTCTCCGGACTCATTGATCCGGCAATCGGCCTGCAGATTCCCCAAACCAATGAAATGGGTGTCCAACCGGCGAAGCCCGATGACATCACCCCCGGGAGGATCCAAGGTAACCTGCCCATTGACGGCAAGCAACGGACCAAGGAGCAGAATGGAACCACGTACCGTCTCAACCAACGATTTTTCCAGATTTCCCCTGCGTCCGCCGCTTTTGATGATAAAGCTGTGGGCATCCTCACGGACAACTTCCGAGCCAAGGCTCGTAAGCAGTTGCAGCATGACCTGGACATCCTCGATATCAGGTACGTTCAATAAATGAACAGGCTCGTCGGTCAACAACGTTGCGGCAAGACAGGGAAGCGCACTATTCTTGTTTCCGCTTACCCCAACCTCACCACTTGCAGGTTTTCCCCCCAGGATACGGTACTGCCCCATCAACGCCTCCTCGTCCATCCTACCCTCGCAATTACACTTTCGCAAGCTCCTTGTTGAATTGCACAGGAAAGCAATGGTAGAATGGAGGTACATGAATACGCAAGAGCACAGTGTCTATGGCATAGGGAACCCTCTCATCGATATCATCGTCAGTGTTGAGGAGCAGGATATCATCGACTTGGGTATCCACAAGGGAACCATGGCACTCATCAATGCAGAACGGATGGAGGAGCTTCTTGATCTCAGCAAGGAGCGGCATACCACCTATTCCTGTGGCGGCTCCTGCCCGAATACCATCATTGCCCTGGCCAGTCTGGGTATTGATGCCACCCTTGCCGGAAAAATCGGCAATGATGAGAACGGAACAATCTATCGCGACCGGCTTTCCAGCCTTGATGTACATGACCAGCTGGTGGTGACGGACAAGGAAAAAACCGGATCCACAGTCATCCTCATTACCCCGGACAGCGAACGGAGCATGAACACCTTCCTTGGCGCAAATCGTCTGTATGCCCAGGAGGACGTTGTCGAGCAAACCGTCAAACAAGCGGACTTCTTCCATTTCACCGGATACATGTGGGATACCCCAAGCCAGCAAGGAGCCATCACCAAAGCCCTTGCCCTCGCAAAGGAAGGCCATACCACCGTGTCCTTCGACCTTGCAGATCCATTTGCGGTCGGTAGGTATCGAGAACCCTTCCTGCGTCTGATCACAGAAAGCTGCGACATCGTCTATGCCAACCGTGAGGAAGCCAGAATCCTGTTTGACAATTATGATCCCTATGAATGCTGCCGTTCCATGGGAAAACTCTGCAGAACCGCCATCGTCAAGAACGGTAAGAAAGGCTCGTACATCAGCCATGAAGGGAAGATTCTCAGCATACCGGTCAAAGGTCCGGTCATTCCCGTGGATACCACGGGAGCCGGTGATGTCTACGCTGCAGGGTTTCTTTACGGACAGTACCACCACTACAGCGTCGAGGAGTCGGGGATCATCGCCTCCATTCTTGCCGGGGAGATCATCACCCAACGAGGGGCACAGTTCAGCAACGAAAAAGCACAGCAACTGAAGGCCATGCTGGAATCAGGAGCGTGGAGAACGCTGTAACAACGGCTTGGAAAGCAAGCTGATCCCTACGATCCCGAGCAAAGCCATCGCTTTCCAATACAGGGAAATACCTCCGAATACGAAGAGCAGGGTAGCCGATGCATTGGCAAATACGCCTCCTGCCTGCAAGGAAAACGAGGAGAGACTGAGCATACTCGATCGCACTTGGTCGGAAGCTGCCTTATTGAGCAAGAACTGCCCCACTACTGACGCACTCCCAAACACAAGATATACCAAGGAAAACACCAATGCAAACAGCCAGGGACTATGTATGGTCGATTGCACAAATTCCAACAGAAACACCAAAGCGGTTGCACAACAATAGAACAGCGGAGGGGAAATATGGTTCATCAAGACTCTCCCGAGCAAGGACCCCAGGATGCCCACGGCAAACAACAATGACGTAATGACCCCCAGCACCCAAAGCAGGGAATCGGATGCAAGCAATGATTTCAGATACGGTTGCCAATAATTTTCCACCGAACCAAGCAGGATGCCGTTCAGCAATACGCTTGTACTGTAGACCAGCAGAAAGGGAGCCTGTCTGAAGGCTTGTTTGATCAGTCCCAGCTGCATTGGATCGCTCGAAGAGGAACCTTCCCTCTTCTCAGGTGCAATCAACACCAAAAGCAACAGCAACGCAAGCACCACCAATGCCAACCGGACAGCCAGCACGGGATAGGTCAACATCGGGCCTTCTTTTCCCAAATTCAGTAAAAACCCTCCACCCAACGCACCAAGGCTGAGAGAAAGGCTGGAGTTGACATCCAAGGCAAGTACCATATCCTCCAAGGAGCGGCCATGGGACCTTCCTTCCTCGATGCAGAGCGCATCCAGACTGCCACTGCCGAACGCCCTTCCCACCCCATTCAAAGCAAATCCCAGACAAAGCATCAGGTAGGAGGAGCTGAACAACAAAGCCGTCCCCAGGAGGGAGAACAGCAAACCCAAGGCAAAACTTGTTTTCCTTCCCTTTGCATCGGCAAGCATTCCGCTTGGCACCTCAAAGAGAATGACGAAAACGGAATACATCACAAACACAATGCTCATCGAGCTTAAGGAAAATCCCTTGCTGACCACCAACAGACTCATCGCCGGCAGGCTTACTCCCAACGAAAGGTACGAGAGACTGAGAGGAGCAAGATAGAAAGACAGTCGGAATGCCTTAGGCATGATAAGCCACCAAAGAATAGACGAAGGGTTCGGTTCCTTCCCTCTTATCTTCCCTTTCATCAATGAACGTTCTGATCATCCAATACAGCCGGTCGGCTTCCTCTGCGCTCAGATGAACCACCCCCGAGAGCTGATCGGCCTGAAAATGCCCCTGCTCATCGCTAAAGGAACGAGCATGCTCCTCAAGTCCGTCATGCACTTGCTTGGACAAGAAATCGGTGACCAACCTTCGACTCTGTTCCTCCAGCGCTCCGAAACTTACCGTAACCCGGACCTTCCGGTAATAGGTTGCAGTAATCCCATTGATCACTTCCTGGTGATCGACTGCAACAACCCCAAGCTCCTGCAGCTTCCCCAGATGATGCTTGGCGCTGGACGGCGTCATAGCCAAGGAAGTGCTGAGCATCTTGGCCGTCATCGGTCCTTGGATGGAGAGTTGGTACAGAATTTCCTGTCGCTTTGGATGCATGTAGATCTGAAGTTGCTTGTCGTCGGTAAGAGTAAGTATATTCATACCAATTTTTATAACATAACATTTATTGTTATGTAAAGAGACCGGCCTCTACACACTTGTATAAAAAAAGCTCAGCTGATATCATCCAAACCAATGACGTCGATTTGATAGCCTCCCGGCTTGCGGGCGTCACTAAAGAAACTTGCTAAAAGGGGAGCGCAATTCATTGAGTTGAGTCCCCCCTTCCCAAGTTCACAAAGGAAGGGTGTATGGTAGCACACGGTTCACACATTTTTACTTCAGAATCAGTAAGCGAGGGACATCCGGATAAGGTCTGCGACCAGATTTCCGATGCCGTTCTCGATGCTTGTCTTCGACAGGATTCCCGTAGCAGGGTTGCCTGCGAAGTCTTCGCCACGACCGATCTGGTGATCGTAGGTGGGGAAATCACCACCAATGCCAGTCTTGATATTGAAGAGATCGTCCGGGATACCGTAAAGGGAATCGGGTATACAGAAGAAGGAATCGGCTTCGATTACAAAAGCCTGAAAGTCCAGAATCTGACCAAAACCCAATCTGCGGATATCTCCCTCGGTGTCAGTGCGGACACCTCACTCTACGGGGAGCAGGGTGCTGGGGACCAGGGCATGATGTTCGGGTTCGCCTGTGATGAAACCGAGCAGTTGATGCCCGCCCCGGTCATGTGGGCGCATCAGCTTTTGCAGAAAGCAAGCGAACTCCGAAAGAGCGGGCATGCCCCCTTCCTTCGCCCGGATGCGAAAAGTCAGGTATCCTTGTTGTATCAGGAAGGAAAACCGGTCCATATCGATTCGGTGGTCATCAGCCATCAGCATACCGAAGCAGCCGATCGGGATCATCTGGTTTCCTATCTGACCAAGGAAGTACTCAACCCGGTATTGGGTAGAACGGGAATGTTTGATGAGAAGACAAAAATCTACATCAATCCCACCGGCAGATTCGTCATCGGCGGTCCCGCCGGAGATACCGGCCTTACCGGTCGAAAAATCATTGTGGATACCTATGGAGGCATGGGAAGACACGGTGGCGGGGCATTCAGCGGAAAGGACCCCTCCAAGGTCGACCGTTCAGCGGCCTATATGGCACGCTTCGTTGCAAAAAACCTGGTGGCGAACGGATATTGTTCCTCCTGTGAAGTCCAGCTTTCCTATGCCATCGGCGTTCCGTATCCGATTTCCATCTATGTCGACACCTTCGGTACCGGCAACATTGATGACTCCAAGCTGGAGGATTTGGTACGGGCAAAATTCGACCTCTCCCCTGCAGGGATCATCAGGACTCTCGGCCTGCTCAGGCCGATCTACCAGCAGAATGTAAACTACGGGCATTTCGGCAAGAGCGGCATGCCGTGGGAAGAAATCATCTCATTGGCTTGAGATTCGGTTGATACTCGGATAGCAATCCGCTCAGAGCGGCAACCTCCTGTTCCTGCAGGGACGGGAGGTTGACCCTTGTTTCATCCTCTGGCTTATACAGGACAGGTTTCCGATAACGATTCAGCGTCCACAGCGGCAGAAGCGGGAGTTCCTTTGCCAAGGCAAGCAGATCCTCTTTGTCAAGACCGGGGGCAAGGGTGGTGCGCACCTCAAGGGTGAACCCTTCATGGTTTACAGCATGATTTAAAAGCAATACCAGGCTTTTCTCCACCTGCGAGATCTTTGCATGCGTTCCGACGATCGCCGGATACTTATACCAAGGCGCTTTCACATCCAAAGCCACATAATCAACCATGCCGGACGTGAGCAAATCAGTCAGCATCCCGGGATTGCTTCCATTGGTGTCGATCTTGGTCAGAAACCCCAGATTCTTTGCTCCCGACACAGCAAGCAGAAGATCCTGCTGCAGGGTACATTCACCTCCGCTGAACACCACAGCCTGGAGAAAATCTTTTCGTTTTTCCAAGAAATCATGCATCATCTGATGGCTCATCACCGACATACCAGGCCCGATCAGGGCCCGGTTATGGCAATAGAAGCAATCAAAATTACATCCTTGGCAAAAGAACACACAACTGAGAAAGCCTGGATAGTCAAGCACGGAAGAAGGTTCAACACCGCCGATAATCATGATGCATCATACCGGAAAAACAAACGTTGACGATGCTCCTCCTGTTTTCCAGGATGAAAATCCTGTTTCGGCCGCAAGTACCCCACCACCCGTGTCCATACCTCGGTTTCCTTGTTGCATATCGGACACACAGGAACCTCGCCGGTAAGATAACCGTGATCCCTGCACGTTGAGAACGTAGGAGTCAAGGAAAGATAGGGGAGCTTGTATCTGCTGAAGATGGTACGAATCAGGTGTTTTGCGATCTGTGCATCCTCAATCCTCTGATCAAGATAGAGATGAAGAACCGTACCTCCGGTATATTGGCACTGCAGATCATCCTGCTTTTCCAAGGTTTCGAAGATATCATGGGTATAGCCTACCGGCAATTGGGAGGAATTGGTGTAATAATGCACCCTCTCTCCGGCGGTAATGATATCCGGATGGGTCTGGACATCCAGATTGGCCAGCCGATAGCTTGCCCCCTCTGCAGGAGTAGCTTCCAAATTATAGAAATTTCCTGTTTCCTGTTGGAACTGTGTGATGATATCCCGGAGTACCTCCAGCACGTGAAGCCCAAATTTCTGCCCTCTGTCGGTTGTAAGTGATCCTTCCATTCCGAATAGGTTCAGGCAGGCCTCCTCCATACCCACCAATCCGATGGTACTGAAATGATTCGCCCAATACCGGCCCTGCTTCTGTTTCACGTCGGAAAGATAAAAACGGCTGAACGGATACATACCCCGCTCGGTTTCAGCTTCCAGAATCTTCCGCTTTATCTCCAGACTCTCCTTCGCCGTCTCTGCAAGAGCGGTAAGCGAGGCAAAAAAAGCCTGTTCATCCTTTGCCTCATAGGCCAGACGAACAAGATTGAGGGTGACGACGCCGATCGATCCGGTCAACGGATTGGATCCAAACAACCCCCCTCCGCGTTTTCTCAGCGCAGAGGTATCGAGACGAAGTCGGCAACACATGGAAAGGGCGTCCTCCGGGCTCAGGTCGCTGTTCAGGTAGTTGGAGAAATATGGTATTCCGTATTTGGCCGTCATGGCAAAGACGGCATCCACCACCTTACTGTCCCACGGGAAATCCTTGGTTATATTGTAGGTGGGGATGGGAAAGGTGAATACACCTTCTGAGGCATCACCCGCTTCCATAACCTCACAAAACGCCCGGTTGAGCATATCCATTTCCGCTTGGAACTCCTGGTAGACCTCTTTCTGTGCAGATCCTCCGCGAATGACCGGAACCTCGGCAAGCGATTTTGGAACGGTGATATCGAAAGTAAGATTTGAGAATGGACACTGGAATCCAACACGGGTGGGTACATTCAAAGTAAAAACGAATTCCTGTAAAGCCTGTTTGACCTCGTCATACCCGAGATGGTCATACCTGATGAAGGGTGCGGAGTAGGTGTCGAAAGAGGACCACGCCTGGGCCCCTGCACATTCCCCTTGGAAGGTGAAGGTTGCGTTGACTATCTGGCCGAGCCAGGACCGCAGGTGTCTGGCAGGTTTGCTCTGCACCTTTCCTTCCACACCACCGAATCCCTGGACAAGCAACTGCCGTAAATCCCAGCCACAGCAATAGGGACCGAAGAAACCCAAGTCGTGGATGTGCAGACTTCCCTTCTGGTGAGCTTCCCTGATTGAGGCAGGATAAATCTCATTGAGCCAGTACTGTTCGGTGAAGATTTCCCGGATGTAGTTGTTCATGCCGTTGATCGAGCGCCGGGTGTTGGCGTTTTCCTTGGTTCTCCAGGTCGTATCCTCAAGATACGAGGAAAACAATTGGTTGGTCGCCTTGATCAAAGCCTTGCCTTCCCGAATCCTTTCCCTGTCCCTTCGATACAGGATGTACGCTTTCGCTGTTGCATTGGCGCCGCAATCCATGAGCGTACGTTCCACCAGATCCTGGATGTGCTCGACTTCGACCGGTTTCGCTTCATCCAGATGGGAACATACGATCGAAGCAATCTTCGCTGCATCGACCTGTTCGTTGGCTGCATTCGCTGCCTTGGTGATTGCATTGATGATTTTCTGAACCTCGCAGAAAACCACCTGCCCGTCCCGTTTGACCACTTGCTGTTGCATGGGTTCCTCCCTGGGAGACAGGACAGATAAGGGGTGCGTTTGTATGCACACGCCTTCTGTCATGCTCCGTGACGGCGTGTCTGTACAGGCAAGGTCTTCTGGCTCTGGTTCATCGTCAGTGGCGCCTTCCCGAATTTCTTCAGTGGCAAGAGCCATTGACTCCCCATTACAGCGGCGGGACCGCGTGGGTTTTACACCCAACTTCCCTTTTCCTATACACACAATATATAGTGTTTTGTACCATGCGGTACGCTACAAACAGTATGATATGGAGTTTGGTTTGTCAAGAAAATTGTATAAAAAAGGGAATCAACTTGGATTCCCTTTTCTCATCACTCAATGTTTTTGGTTTGAGATGCGGATCTGTTTGTACAGCCCTTCACCCTCACTCTTGGTTTCCACACCACCGAAATCATTCAAGGCTGTATGGACCAAGCGTCGTTCATACGGGTTCATGGGTTCAAGCAGTCGGCTGCGTCCGCTTCTGCGAACCTGCTCAGCTGTCTTGAATGCCATCCTGATCAACTGTTCCTCATGACGCATCCGATAGTTTTCGCTGTCGACGATGACCTTGAGGTCCGGATCTATCTGTCCGGCATACACATTGGCAAGCAATTGGATTGCATCCAAGTTCTTGCCTTTACGGCCGATGATGATGCTGGAATTGTCACTTTCGATGTTCAACCCAAGCTTGCGTTCCTTGCGGAAGGAAACCGAGACGCTTCCCTCATACCCCATTTTATCCAGGATGGTTGCAACGAACGCAAGAAGCTTATCTTCCAGCTCGCTGTTGATCGGTGCATCCAGCTCAGGTCCATCGGAGTTGTCCTGCTCATAGGATTCCTCCTCAAGCTCGCTTTCCTCATCAAAATGGATTCTGATCTTTACATTGCTCTTTTTGAACAGTCCCTTGCGGACCGGTTCGACGATTTCCACATCGAAATCTTCACGTTCGATGTGCAGTTCGTCTATGGCTTTTGCAATAGCCTCCTGCTCGGTACGTCCTTCGAATTCTCTTGTCATATGATTACTCCGTTGGGGGAACGAGGTTCCCCCAGTTGAATTGGTATCGGTATCAGCGCTTTTTACCCTTCGGTCCAGGGAACTGCTTCACCTGTGCGGGGAGCGCTTCTCCCGCCTGCAACCGGTTCTTGCGGTTGGTGTACAGCTGTTGGAAAATGGACAGGGCATTCATCACCGACCAGTAGAGGATCAACCCGGACGGCGCACTGTACAGGACGAAGAAGAACATCAACGGCATTCCGTAGGTCATGAATTTCATCATGCTCTGCTGGCTTCCGGCAGTCGAAGCGTTCTGGGTTATCTTCATCGAATAGATCATGCTGACCGTATAGATAATGGGCAGCAAGTGCAGCTCATTGCCGAGGAACGGCAGGTTGAACGGGAACATGAACACGGTATCAGGCCGGGAAAGATCAGGGATCCAACCAGGAATGAACATGGCTCCGCGCAATTCGAAATGCTTGTTCAGCAGACCGTAGAATGCAATCAGAATGGGGAACTGCAGAAGCATCGGCAGACAGCCACCCATCGGATTGATATGCTCGGTCTTGTACAGATTCGCCATTTCCTCATTCTGCTTGGTCGGGTTATCCGGATACTTTTCCTTGATCTCCTGCATTTTCGGTGAAAGTGCGGACATCTTTGCCGTCGATTCCATACCCTTCTTGGAAATGGGATACAGGACCAATTTGAGCAGGAAGGTGAGGATAATGATACCGATACCGTAGTTGGGAATCACCTTGTACAACAGATTGAGGATCAACTTGAGGAAATTCTCAAGCCAACCGAGCCAGGAACTGCTGTCCAGAGCTTGTTCCAGCTGCAGGTTGGCTACACCGAAGCTGTTGGAGGCTGCGTCATCGTAGATGGCCATGTCAGCCTTCAACTGAGGTCCGGCATAGAAACGGAAAGTATCGGTCTGGGAGGCACTCTTGATGGAAGGTCTGCTTAAGAAGATGGAAGACTGCAGGGGAAGACCCTCCTGCGTATTCTCATGGAGGCTGACCGTATAGTTGGTTGCATCGGGAATGGCGATCAAGGAGAAATACTTGCCTACCAGGGCTACCCAGGAAAGCGGCTTGCCGGTGGTATAGGCACCGTTACTGAGCTTGACCTGGTTCTTCTTGGAGGAACCATCCTCCTTGATGTAGAAACGTCGGTAGTTGTAATTATCCAAAGTGGTGAAGGATGGGCCGATCTGTGGCTCGAAGGCCAAGGTATAGGCAAAGTTCTCAAAGGAAAGGGGAACCGCCTTGTTCACACTGTTCTTGGTCTGCACATCGATCTGGAAAAGATAATCCTCGTTGCCGAAGGTATAGGTCTTGGTGATGGTGAACGGATCGGAAGGTGTTTTCCCATCTTCTCCCAGCAAGGCGAACTCCTGGGTGAAAATTACCTTGTTGCCATTGATCTGATAACGGAAGTTTGCATCGATGGGGTTGGTCTTGTCATTGCCTGCATACATGAGGAATGCATCGTGTGAATCAGCATTCTTGAAGAGCAATTCCACAGGTTCACCATTATCCAAGTGCTTTTTCAACTTGAAAGAGGAAATGGCGGCTCCCTTGGGATCGAATTCAATCTGGAAATAATCGGTGGAGAAACTGAAGGGAGTGCTGCTTCCCGTCTGGCCGACAGCCACCATGGACCCAGGCAAGGAACTTGACCAAGCCAGATTGGAAGAAACAAGGGAACTCTTGGCGGGCTCCAGATTGGAAGCCGGCAACGTCGCAGTATCGGCTGCAACCGTTTCTGCGGGAGTCTGGGTTGTAGGTACTGGCGCAAAGAATGTGGTCTGGATGGTCATGCCAAGCGTGATGACCACTACGGAAAGGACAATGGCTAGAATGGTATTTTTGTCCATATCTGCTCCTGATGTTGGGGTGTGTAGAGAAGCAAAATCACAGGAAAGATAGGTACAAAACAGAGTATCGACAACAACAGGAGTGGAAAAGACTGCTAAGACGTCTTACGACTGGAGGAAAACTCCAGCCTTTTCACAGAGTGAGAGGAGTTGTGCTTTTTTGGTTGTGTGGTCATTACCCTTTCCTGGATACGCAATGAATGCAAAATCGTAACCGGGGATCAGCCGAGGTTTCTCATTTCGCCAGATTTCCTTGATCTGTCGACGGATTCTATTCCGCTCGACAGCGCTTCCATAATGACGGACGGGTATAACCACAATTCTGTCAACGTCCAGCTGGTTTTGGCTTACGATCAGTTTCAAACCACGGCAAGAGAATGTCTTGCCGGTTTTAAAAATTCGATCAATCTCCGGTTTGCGTTTTACAATTTCTTTCTTAGAAAGGCTTCTTCTCATCACATACGGTCAGATTATGTCTGCCTTTGGCTCTTCTGCGGGCCAATACCAGGCGACCGCCCTTCGTTGCCATACGAGCCCTGAATCCAAATTTTCTGTTTCTTTTCACCTTGCTGGGCTGGTAGGTTCTTTTTCCTTTGTAACTCATGAGATATTCTCCAATTTTACATCGCTTAACGCGGATATTTTCTCGTTTGGCCGGAGGATAGTCCTCCGAGTGGTGCAGTATATAGACCAACCGCCTTTACGTCAAGTAACTAAGCGATCAGCATATGAATGGACTTGATCTGCAAAGAAGGAAAACGCCTCTCCAATAAAGCAAGTATTTTCTTCTGCTGCATCAAGGTAATTTGTGCCCAGGAAGGATGGTCGGCCCGCAAAACCAAGGTATTTTGTCGTATCTCAACAATTTTTACATGCGGATACAATCGGTTGCCTATGATCTTCTGCCATTCGAATCCCATCGCAGCCTTTGGATTGTCGCTCCGTATGTTCAGTGAACGCAGAACCACATCCAAAACCTTTCGTCCCTCGAGCGGTTCACCCTCCTTGCACAGTCTTGGTCGCTTATCCTTCATTGCTGATAAAGGCCCCTTTTTGGACAGTATATACCAAAGCACCTTCCTCCGCTAGGTCGGAAAAATATTGTTCCTCTGGAAGGAAGGTGAAGAATGCTTGGCTGTATTGCTGCATCAAATGCAAAAACTGCTGGCGCTTGATGATATCCAATTCAAGCAATACATCGTCGACCAGAATAAGCGGGAGTTTCCCGGTCTTCTTTAGGAAAAATGCCATCTGTGCCGTACGGAAGATCAGGGAGGCGAGCCGAAGTTGGCCGGTCGATCCCGTCTGGGAGAAAAGCTGATCGTCCTCGGTGACGTTGAACCGATCGCGATGGATGCCGCTGGTCGTGGTCGACAGATTCAGATCCCGCTCCCGGGTTCGTGAAAGATAGTCCACAACCTCCTCCTCGGTGGCACAGGTATTCCAGGATGGATTGTACTCGATGTGGATTTCATGCTCAGACTGAGAAACCGAACGATACATCGAAGGAAAGATCTGATCGAACTCGTAGACGGCACGAGTCCTTTCCCTTTGGATTGCCATGCCGTATTTGGCAAGCTGCAGGTCATAGACCGGCAGGAGATTCGTCCGTCCGTCCTTGATCGCCATGTTACGCTGTTTCAAAACCGCACGATATCTTCTCAAGTCATCGAAGAACAAGGGATTGTACATACTCATCGTTTGGTCGAAAAAATGACGACGCTGTTCAGGTTCGCCTTTGATGAAAAATATATCATCGTGGCTGAAGACGATACAGGGTATGTTGTAGATCAATTCCTTTCTGTCGCGTATTTCCCGGTCGTCAAGAAATACCGATCGTTTGGAATCCTTGTACTCCAACGTCAGCGTATGCAGAATGTTGGCATCATCGCGATACATTCCTTGGAGTTTGAACGCCTTTTCTCCTTGGCAGACCAATTCACGCAATTGGTTCGTCCTAAACGAGGAACCATAACAAAGCGTATAGACTGCCTCAAGCAGATTGGTTTTTCCCTGTCCATTCGGACCAATGAGGAATACCTGCCGATTATCGACAGGTATCTGCTCACTGACAAGATTTCTGAATTGATTGGTCCAAAGTTGCGTGAATTGCATCAGGCGTTGGGTTGCATCGGCATGATGATGTGAAAGTAATCCCTATTGCTTTCGGGTTTCACCGTCATGGCACGCGTGGGTTCAGTGAAGTTGATGGAAAAATATTCGCCTTCCATGACTTTGAGAGGATTGAGTAAATATGTGTAATTCAACGAAACTTTGCTGTCAGGACCTTCATACTGACAGGCAATGATTTCCTTTGCCTCGCCCACTTCACTTTCATCACTGGTAAGGAGAACCCCCGCTTCGCTGATATCGAGAAAAATACGTTTTGCCTTGTTTTCCACCAAGAGCGAAACACGCTTGAGTGCATCCAGCATATCTTGGATCCGCATCGTGCAACTGTAGGTCTGCGCATCGGGGATGACTCTACGGTAGTTTGGATATTGGCCTTTGATCAGGGTTGTGTAGAAGGTCCTTTGGGCTATTCTTGCAAACAGGAGGTTTTCTGTGATGGAAAGCTCCAGCATACCTTCGTCAGTCGACAGTTTCTTCAGTTCCACAAAAAATTTCTGGGGAATGATGACAGGAGGGAACATCGGTAGGTTTTCCTCAAACGTCCGTTCCACGATGGAAAGCCTTCTTCCGTCAGTGGCGACCATATTCATGCCGCTTGCATTTCTTTCCAAATACAAGCCACAAAGAAAATAGCGGGTTTCATCTTCGCTGATGGCGAACATGGTTTGGTTGGACATATCCGTGAAAGATTTTTGCGGGATGGAAAAGAAGGGTGCATCCTGAGGTTCCTCGAGCGAAGGAAATTCTTCCGCTCCAACCGTCCTGAGCTTGAAATCGATGCTTTGGTCGGTTGGTTTGATTGCGAAGATGCCGTCGCTTGCTGTGAATTGAATGGTGGTATCCGGAAGCGAACGAAGGATGTTCAAGAATTTTTCACAGAACACGGTGGTCTTGCCTTGTTCCAAGGTCTGAACGGAAATCTCAGTGCTGAAGCCCAGCTTCTGGTCCGTTGCCCTGATCAACAATCGGTCATTGAAGGTCTCAAGGTAGACGTTGGAAGTGATGGACAGAGAGTTCCTTTGGCTGGTGAAGTCCATGGAATATATGATCTCGTTGAGGATGGCTTCTTTGCTGCAGACGAATTTCATCTTGATACTCCTAGATTATTAAAATAACGTAGTAATAATAGTAATAATAGCACGAATTCTGTGGATAACTTTCTAATTCATTCTACAATCTCTGCTTATTTTTTTCCATCTTGTGGATAACATTTCGATTTGTACACATTTCATCCACAAGGAAAAATGCTGTATCCACAGGTTTTGTAGGTTTTCCACAAGCTGTCCGCCAGTTGTCCACAGGCAATTACTTCTTAGCATTTGTTAAGTCCCGCTTCAATTTGAGTATGGTATTGGCGAAGGCTTCATCCCCTTTCATCAGGGATTCGATACGGTCATAAGCATGCATCACTGTAGTATGATCCCTCCCACCGAACTCCGTACCGATTTCGGTGGTGGAAAACTCAGTGATGTCCCTGGCCAGAAACATGGCTATCTGACGGGGCTGGATCAAGGATTTGTTCTTTTTCTTTCCCTTTATCTCAAACGTACTGACATTGAAATATTCGCCTACCACCTTGATGATGGTGTCAATGGAAAGCGTTTGGTTGGCATTGGCTGCAAGTGAGGGAAGAATGCCGAGCAATTCCTTTGCCTTATCGAACGATATTTGTTGTCCGAGCAACTCGCTGTAGGCGATCAATTTGGTCAGCGATGACTCAAGGTCCCTGACGTTCGTGCATACATTGGTGGCGATGTAATTCAGGATTTCCTCACTGATACCGACACCACGCTCGGTGGTTTTCTTTTTCAGGATGGCCATCCTCGTTTCGTAGTTGGGCGGCTGCAGGTCGACATTGAGACCCCGTTCAAAACGGGAACTGAGGCGGTCGGTGATGTTCTTCAACTCGCTGATGGGACGGTCACAAGTGAATACCATCTGTTTTTTGGATTCATACAGATTGTTGAAAGTATGGAAGAGTTCCTCCTGGGTACTGTCTTTTCCTTGGAGAAAATGAATGTCATCGATCAACAGGACATCGACCTTTCTGAATTTGTTTTTGAAATGTTGTGTTTTCTGGGCACCGATGGATTCAATGAATTCATTGGTAAACATTTCGGCTGTCACATACATGACCTTCAGTTCAGGGGTGTTGTTGATGATATAGTTTCCGATGGAGTTCAGTAGGTGGGTTTTTCCCAGTCCTACACCTCCGTAGATAAGGCAGGGGTTGTAGCTGACTCCCGGATTTTTCGCAATGGCGAGACTGGCATTGTAGGCGAAGGCGGAATTGTCCCCGATGACGAAATTGCTGAAGTCATAGGAAGGGTTGAGATTGCTCTCAGTCTTCATTTTCAACGTTTTCTCCTCGCTGATTCTCTCCTTCTGTCTGATTTCGATCACCGCTTCCTGTTTTGCCTGTTGGTGTTGTGCATTCTGTGGTTTGTTGATTTGTTCAATTTCTGAACGTGAGACGACGACAAAGGAAACATTGATGTCTTCCCCGGTCAATTCGCTCAGCGTATTGATGATCAAATCCTTGTATCGGGTTATCACGGTGTCGAGAATAAACTGGCTTGCTCCAGCCAATACTACCATCTTCCCTTCGGATTTCAGGTAGGCTATCCGGTTGAACCAGGTGTTGTATTCCTGTTCCGGCAGGGTCTCTTTGATACGGCTCGCCGTCTCCTGCCAGAATTCATAATAAGTGGTTTGTTGGTCGCTCATGCGGCCATTTTAGCCTGTAGCAACATGTGGTGCAAGTATTGTTCCCAACGCTGGTGAAGGTAAAATGTAACTTATTGTATTAAAAGGAATAATAATTTACCAAGAATTCCTTGTGAAGCTTGCAACTTCCTTCTGTTTTTGGTATAATCGATAAGAATCAGCGACAGTATTTTTTTATTATTGCATAAGGATATAACGAATGAGTGAAGGGAGCTTTGTCAATGGAGCGTTCCAACCATCCTTGCACCACGATGGTGTGAATATGGCCGGAACTTCTCATAACTATTCTGCAGGGAGCATCCAGGTCCTCAAGGGTCTTGAGGCGGTACGGAAGCGACCGGGCATGTACATAGGTTCGACAGGCATCGAGGGGCTGCATCATCTCGTCTATGAGGTGGTGGACAACAGCATCGATGAGGCCATGGCCGGCTACTGTTCGGACATCCAGGTGTTTCTCGATCTTGACAGCCAGGGCCGGGAAGTCTGTACCGTTGAGGACAACGGCCGGGGGATCCCGGTTGATCTCCATCCCACGGAAAAGAAGAGTTCGCTTGAGATCGCACTCACCCAATTGCATGCCGGAGGCAAGTTCGACAAGAACTCCTACAAGGTTTCCGGCGGTCTGCATGGTGTCGGTGTTTCCTGCGTAAACGCCCTTTCGGTTTGGATGGAAGTGACCGTCCATCGTGACGGAAGTGCATATCGTCAGCAGTACAGCTGTGGCATCCCCCAGACCGAAGTGGTGAGGATCAGTGATTCCGACCGCACCGGTACGGTGGTAAGCTTTACCCCGGACTATTCTATCATGGAACAGAACGGATTCAATTTCGAGGTTCTGTCCAATCGATTCCGGGAACTCTCCTTTTTGAACAAAGGGGTTTCCATCACCATCACCGATCGAAGGGGTGAACAGGTGCAGGAGCAATCCTTCCATTCGGAAGGAGGCATCAGCCACTTTGTTAGTTACTTGAATGAATACAAGCATGTACTGGTCGATCCCCCGATCTCCATTGAGGGAGAGAAGGATACGATCAAGGTTGAGATCGCCCTGCAATACAACGACAAGTATGATGAGAAGGTGCTCAGCTTCGTCAACAACATCAACACCCGTGAGGGTGGTACCCATCTGACCGGTTTCCGCACCGGCCTGAGCCGGGTGATCAACGCACAATTGCAGAAAAATCAGAAGCTGTTGAAGAAGTATGATGAGAAATTGGAGCAAAGTGACATTTCCGAAGGCTTGACCGCTGTTGTTTCCGTCAAGGTTCCTGAACCGCAATTCGAGGGCCAGACCAAGATGAAACTGGGTAACTCGACGGTAACCGGCGTCGTCTTCTCCTTGGTGTACGAGAAGCTGGGCAATTACTTTGATGAATTCCCTTCCCATGCCGAGGTGATTTTGGAGAAGATCATCAATGCAGCGCTCGGCCGTATCGCCGCCCGCAAGGCGCGTGAGCAGATACGCAAGAAGAGCGAGGGCGGCGGGCTTCCCGGGAAGCTGGCCGACTGCTCCGAGAAAGATCCGGCGAAATGTGAGGTGTTCATCGTTGAGGGTGATTCTGCAGGCGGTTCGGCCAAGCAGGGTCGTGATCGGAAGTTCCAGGCCATTCTTCCTCTGTGGGGTAAGATGCTCAACGTGGAGAAGGCACAGGAATATAAAGTGCTCGGCAATGACAAGCTGCAGCCGGTAATCTCTACGATCGGAGCAGGTCTGACCCGATACAACAACATGGGTAAGGATGACGATTTCGACAGTGATGTGACCTTCGATGTCAACAAGGTCCGTTATCATAAGATCATCATCATGGCCGATGCCGATGTCGACGGATCGCATATCAGGACGCTTCTGTTGACCTTCTTCTTCCGCTACATGCGACCTCTGATCGAAGCGGGATATGTGTATTTTGCCATGCCTCCGTTGTACAAGATCACCATCGGGAAGAAGGTGGAATATGCGTACGATGAGGAAGCCAGGGTGAGGATCCTTCAGGAAAATAATGTCGGCGACCCGTCGAAGGTCGGCATCCAGCGATACAAGGGTCTTGGTGAAATGAATCCCGACCAGCTGTGGGAAACGACGATGAATCCGGAAACCCGACTGATCAGCCGCATTTCCCTTCATGATGCCGAGGAGGCCGATCGGGTGTTCTCAATGCTCATGGGTGAGGAAGTGGAACCCCGTAGGGCGTTCATTGATGCGAACGCCGTCTATGTATCGAATTTGGATGTCTAAGAAAGGATAGAATCGTGGAAGAAGTTAACGAAAGCAGGACGATTACTGTGGACGTGTCCAAGGAGATGCGAACTTCGTATCTCAATTATGCCATGTCTGTCATTGTCAGCCGAGCGCTGCCGGATGTACGGGATGGTTTGAAGCCGGTCCACAGAAGAATCCTCTATGATATGTTTGAGATGGGTCTTCGGGCGAACTCCTCCTACAAGAAGTGTGCCCGTATCGTTGGTGATGTGCTTGGTAAATACCATCCCCATGGGGATGCCTCTGTTTATGATGCATTGGTACGTTTGGCCCAGGATTTCTCTTTGCGCTATCCTGTGGTGAATCCACAGGGCAACTTCGGGTCCATTGACGGTGATCCGGCTGCAGCAATGCGATACACCGAAGCAAAAATGAGTCGCATCGGTGAAGAGATGCTGCAGGATATCCAGAAGGAAACGGTCGATTTCGGCCCGAACTATGATGATTCGTTGCAGGAACCTACGGTTCTTCCGGCTTCGTTTCCGTTTTTGTTGGCGAATGGAAGCAGTGGTATCGCCGTCGGTATGGCCACCAATATGGCACCGCACAATCTTCAGGAGATCTGTGACGCCATCAGTGCTGTCATCGACAACCCTGATATCACCATCGATGAGTTGATGGAGTATATCAAGGGGCCTGACTTTCCGTCCGGTGGAGTCATCTGCGGCATGCAGGGCATCAAGGATGCGTTCACCACCGGTCGGGGGAAGATAGTCATCCGCTCGTGTTATGAGATTGAAGTAGGGGATCGGGGGAACGACCAGATCATCTTCACCGAGATTCCCTATCAGGTGAACAAAGCGGATTTGGTCAAGAAAATCGATGATCTGCGCAAGGATGGGGCGATCCCGATGATCAGTACGGTACGGGATGAATCCGACCGCAAGGGAATTCGCATCGTCGTTGAATTGAAAATGGGCTCGGAGCCCATGGTGGTACTCAATCAGTTGTTTGCCAGGACCGCCCTGCAATCGAATTTCAACGTAAACAACCTGGCATTGGTTCAGGGAAGACCTCAGTTGCTCACTCTCAAGGATATGTTGGTGTATTACATCCGCCATCGGGAGGAAGTGGTAACCAGAAGGACTCGCTATGATCTGCGTAAAGCACAGGAACGAGCCCATATTCTTCGTGGTCTGAAAATCGGCTTGGACAACATCGATGAGGTCATCCAGATCATCAAGGACTCGGAAGACAACACCATCGCCGCCCAGCGTCTGATCAGCCGGTTCGGTTTGGATGACATCCAGGCCCAGGCGATCATTGATATGAAGCTTGGACGACTCAGTCATCTGGAAACCTCCAGAATTCTGGAAGAATTGGCCGAACTTGAACAGAAGATAGCCTTCTATCAGGAGTTGCTCGCGGATGAAACGAAGATTCTGAAGGTCGTACAAAGTGAAGTGCGCGCCCTACCCGCCTCACTCGCTGCCAAGGATCGCCGTCTTACCAAGATTGTCCGGGAAGAACTCGGCCAAGCCACCCTTGAGGATTTCATCAAGGATGAGGAAGTCGTGGTCCTGATCAGCAACAAGGGATTTGCGAAGCGCATTCCCACCGAAGAATACGAGGCACACGGCCGGGCCGGCAAAGGAACCAAAACCACCAAGCTTCAGGATGGGGATTTCGTAGACCATATGTTCGTCGCCTCCACCCATGCATACGTGATGTTCGTCACCAATGCAGGCAAGGCGTACTACACCAAGGTGTTTGAGATTCCCGAGGCGTCCAAGACGGCGAAGGGAACCAGCATCAAGAACATCCTTCAGTTGGAGACCACCGAGAAGATCACATCGATCATCAGCTTCAAGGAATTCACTGATGACCAGTATCTGATGATGGCAACCCGGGAGGGGGTGATCAAGAAGGTAGCCCTCACTAACTTCATCAACGCAAAGGCGCGTGGTATTCGGGCCCTCTTCCTCGATGAAGGGGATGAGTTGCTCAGTTGTGAGTTTGTCCAGGAAGGTGATGAGGTGATGCTTATCACCAAGCTGGGACGCGGGCTTCGGTTCCGCCAGGATGATGTGAGAGCGATGGGGCGTGCTTCCCGTGGTGTCCGTGGCATCCGTCTGCTTACCGATGATCAGGTTGCAGGATTACTGAAGGTTGATGACTCGAAGCGTATCCTGATGATCACCGAGAACGGACAAGGCAAGCAGGTACGATTCGACAACTTCTCTGTACATGGTCGGGCGACCCAAGGTCAGAAGATTTATCGCCTCGGGGGAAAGGCCAATTACATCGTCGGAGTCCTGAGTGTAAACGACGAGTATGATGTAGTGTGTGTCACTCTTATGGGGCAGACACTCAGAGTGCATGTGAATGCAATCTCCGTCCAAGGCAGAAACGCTGCAGGTGTAAAGGTTGTGTCCATGAAGTTCACAGCCGATTCCATCGTTGCCATTGCTACTACGGTACGTGATGACGAGGAAGAGGTACAGATTCCCGAGCAGGCTCCGATCGAGGAAGAAGTTCCTGTGGAGGAAGAGGACGAGGAAGATGTGGTTGAAGAGGATGCAGGTGCTGATGCAACTGAGGATTCAGAGACCGAATAAAACATTTGTTAAGTAGTTTATCAGTGCCGTTCCATCCATCTGGGACGGCCTTTTTTATAGGGAAAATGATCCCATTTATCCACACATATCTGTATCGTCATAGAGAAACATTGAGAAAAAACTGCAAATAGAGCGTTCAAATGCAGGTTTTTGCCATTTTTAAGAATTTTGAAATTTCAGGGGGAAAAAACGATAGAGGCCTGTTTTGCTTCCGAAGAATCAGGTTGCGGATGTGCTGTGCAGAAATGTGCTTGGTCATCTTCAGTAGGGGAGGGGAGTGATGTGCTTCAGATGTTTCACGTGAAACGATGAGCATCCTTGGTGATAAAGATTGGAGGGGGTGACAATGCCTGTTGAAAGGTTGCTGCTGCACAAGAATGTGATGATGTGTTTCACGTGAAACAAGCAGAGCTGAAGGCAACACGCTTCCGAACGGGGTATTGGAATATACAAGATCACTGGCAACGCAGTTGGGAATACGTGATGGAGCGAAGGGATAAAAAAACGTTCCACGCGAGAGTTTCACGTGAAACGTTATGATTCAAAGCACGTTCAATATCTAGAAATCGGGAGTGTTTACCACCGTGAGCTTTGGATCAACAAAATTGCGGAGGTAGCGTTCAACACCGCTCTTCAGAGTCATCTGGGACATCGGGCAACCTGCGCAAGCCCCAACGAGGCGTACGGTTACATTGTTACCTTCCATGCTGACAAACTCGATATCTCCTCCGTCATTCTGCAAAGAGGGTCTGATGTCCTCAAGTGCTTTTCTGACTTTATCTTCCATAGTAATTTCCTCCATACGGTAACTTGAAGATACAATAGAGGGGCGCAAGGGTCAAGGCGTCACCCTCAAGAGGTGACAATCCAGAAATATTTCCGTATAGTAGCAGGTATGAATGCGCATACGATACTGTTTCTCAATCAAAAAGGCGGAGTGGGAAAAACCACCTCTGCCGTGAATTTGGGATCTGCATTGGCCCAAAAGGGCAAAAAGGTGTTGCTGATCGATTTGGATTCGCAAGGCAATCTTACCAGTGCAACATCAATTGATGGTAGAAAAAGCGGCATCTATGAAGTAATCGCCGGTCAATGCAGCATAGCCGAGGCAGTGCAACAGACTCCGGTACGGAATTTGTACGCGATCGCCAGCAACATCAATATGGCAGGCTTGAACATTGAACTGGTCGAGCAGGACAAACGCGAGTTCTTTCTCAAGGAAGCGCTTGCAGGACTTGATAAGGAATGGGATTTTGTTCTGGCCGATTGCCCTCCATCCCTTGGCTTGGTTACCGTCAATGCCATGGTGTGGGCCAAGGAAGTAATCATCCCCATGCAATGCGAATACTTTGCAATGGAAGGATTGAACCTGCTGATGAGGACGGTCGGGAATATGAAGAAATCATTGAATCCTGATTTGGAAGTGCTTGGTATCCTGTTTACCATGTTCAGCAAACGGACGAAGCTTGCCCAGGAAGTGGTTGAGGATATTTCCTCGTTCTTTCCCAATCTTGTATTTTCTACGATCATCCCTCGGACAATCCGGATCGCAGAAGCCCCTTCCCATGGGTTGCCGATCAACGTGTATGACGCTTCGAGCAGCGGTACGAAAGCATATAAGGCATTGGCAGAGGAGGTACTAGACCGTGTCTCAGGAAACCACTAAGAAACATGGATTGGGGAAGGGCATCGGTTCCTTGATGCAGGATTACTCCTTCGACTCCGTGCTGGATTCAGCGCTTGGCCTTCAATCGGTAAAACATGAGCAAGTGGGGACGCAGCATGTGCTCGAGATTCCCATCGATCATATACGGGCCAATCCGAACCAACCCAGAAAAGATTTCAACCAGGCATCCCTTGAGGAGCTTGCACAATCCATTCGTCGAGAAGGTATTTTGCAGCCGATACTGGTGGAGGAAATAGCTCCCGACCAATACAGCATCGTTGCCGGGGAGCGCCGCTTCAGGGCCTCCAAGCTGGCAGGGCTGAGCAGTGTGCCGGTGTTGGTGAAGGACTTCAATCAAATGCAGCGATTGGAAGTTTCCTTGATTGAAAACATCCAACGGGAGAATCTCAATCCCATTGAGGAAGCGAAAGCATATGCATATCTGATCCAGGAAGCTGGGATTACCCAGGATGAATTGGCGAAGCGCATGGGAAAGAACCGGTCCACCATCAGCAACAGCATACGGTTGCTCCAGCTCAGCTCATCCATGCAACAGGATTTGTTGCAAGGCAAGTTCAGTGCAGGACAGGCACGGGCAATATTGTCGGTGGTCAACCCCGCCGACCGTGAGATATTGTACCGAACTGTTTTGGAAAAGGAATTGTCTGTCCGGGCAACGGAACAATTGGCGGCGCAATTCAACCAAGGGAAACGAGCTGCTTACCAAGCAAAGAAGAAGCGGACGAAGAAAAGTTTGGCAAAATCACCTGATGTCCTTGCCGTTGAGGATAAATTCCTCCATGTTATAGGTTCACAGGTTGAAGTCAAAGGCTCGTTGGCCAAAGGAAAATTGGAAATTCCCTACACCAGTACGGAGGAATTGGAACGATTGTACCAATTGCTGGCTCCGAACCAGGAATTATTTGAAGTATAACGTATTGAAATATTGAGGAGATATCATGGAAGCACAATTGAATGATGGCTTGTATGCCGTCCTGCATACCAACAAAGGGAATATCACCCTGCAGCTCGAACACGAGAGAACCCCGATGACAGTTGCGAATTTTGTCGGACTTGCCGAGGGAACGTTGAATGTGAATGGCAACAGCAAGCCGTTCTACAACAACCTATCCTTCCACCGGGTTATCGAGAATTTCATGATCCAGGGAGGTTGTCCCAAAGGCAATGGAACCGGCGGCCCCGGATATACTTTCCCGGACGAATTTGATGAGAGTCTGAAGCATACGGGACCCGGTACGCTTTCCATGGCGAATGCCGGTCCCGGTACCAACGGCAGCCAATTTTTCATCACACATGTTGCAACCCCATGGCTTGATGGAAAACACTCGGTGTTCGGTCATGTCGTGGAAGGCCAGAAGGTGGTAGATGCCATCGAACAGGGTGATACGATCAAGAAAGTCGAGATCGTTCGGGTAGGAGAGCAGGCGAAGGCCTTTCAGGTATCCCGTGAACGGTTTACCGAATATGTGATCGCAGCAGAAGAGAAGAACAAGAAACGGCAGGCGAAGGAACTGGAGAAGCTGGAAAAAGAACTGAAGAATCGTTGGCCTGATGCGATTGTTACTGATACCGGTCTTCGGTATGTAGTCAAGAAATCCGGTGATGGAAAGAAACATCCCTCCTATGGACAGAAAGTTACGGTGCATTACACCGGCTCTCTCCTCGATGGAAAGGTTTTCGACAGCTCCGTCCGCAGAGGCTCTCCTGCACAGTTTGCCATCGGCGAGGTTATTGAGGGCTGGAACGAGGCTTTGATTACCATGAGTGCCGGTGAGCAGCGTACCTTGATCATCCCTCCCGAGCTCGGGTATGGGACCATGGGGTATCCGGGAGTCATCCCCCCGAATTCCTATTTGGTGTTCGAAGTTGAGTTGATTAAGTTTTAAGTATATATAAATAAAGGAGATGCGTGTGAAAGAGAAGGATGTTCACTATGTCTGCAGCCAATGTGGCAGAATAGAAACCAAATGGTTGGGACGCTGTCCTGACTGTGGTAGCTGGAACACCTTCGAAGAGGAGGCCGTCAAGAGCTCCTCCGACGGGAAACGTGCGGTGATCAGCACGGCGACCAAACCGATATCCCTCAAGGATGTCGAAGTCGATCCCCTCTTCCGGTATGAAACCGGTATCTCCGAACTTGATCGTGTTTTGGGAGGAGGCGTCATGCGCGGATCCTCCATTCTTCTCGGGGGGGAACCAGGGATCGGCAAGTCCACCCTGATGCTGCAAGTCCTCGAAAAATGTTCGGTGGGAAGATCGGTATTGTATGTCTCCGGTGAAGAGTCTCCCAGTCAGGTAAAGCTCAGGGCTGAACGGCTGGAACTCACTCTGTCGAAGATTGACATATTCTGTGATACCCGGGTGGAAGTCCTGGAAAAGCTTTTGGCCTCCGCTAAGCCGGATGTGGTGGTCATCGATTCGCTGCAGACGTTGAGCAGCGAGGAAATTCCCTCTCCCGCCGGTTCGGTCAATCAGATCAGAGCCTGCTCCACCTTGTTGGTGGGCCTCTGCAAACAGTTGGGAATCTCCCTCTTTCTCATTGGCCATGTCACCAAGGAAGGGGTGCTCGCCGGTCCGAAAGTCATCGAGCATCTGGTCGATACCGTCGTATATTTTGAACAGGTCGGCAGCGGAGTCCGTCTGATCCGAGCTGCAAAGAACCGATTCGGATCGGTTGATGAGATTGGTATTTTCAGCATGCATGAAAAGGGGTTGACCCCGGTACCCAATCCCTCATCGTTCTTCATTACCGACCGCAGCGGCACGACCCTTCCTCCCGGCATAGCGTATACCGCCGTCATCGAAGGATCCCGTACCTTTTTGGTGGAGATACAAGCCCTGACGACCGCTGCGAAGAATGGGTATTCCCGTATTTACTCGGACCGCATCGATGCAGGACGGGTAACCCGGGTCGCCGCAATCTTGGAACGACATGCGTCGGTGCGGCTGGGGGAACAGGATATCTATGTCAATGTTGCCGGAGGGATGAAGATCAGCGAG
This sequence comes from Sphaerochaeta sp., assembly GCF_050256055.1. Lineage (NCBI taxonomy): Bacteria > Pseudomonadati > Spirochaetota > Spirochaetia > Spirochaetales > Sphaerochaetaceae > Sphaerochaeta > Sphaerochaeta sp. The sequence continues at coordinate 104,066 of NZ_JBFWIJ010000001.1, forward strand.
GTCTCCATAGAATTGCCGCTTGCGTTGGCGCTTTGGTCTGCGCTCAGCGGCAAGAGTCTGCCGAAGGCGTTGATAAGTTTCGGCGAGCTGAGTCTGGCCGGAGAAGTCAGGAGCGTCGGATTTGTGGAAAAGCGGGAAAAGGCAGCCAAGGAACTCGGGTTCAAGCGGTCATTGCTTCCCCGCTCCGGCGTAAACTCCCCCTTGGTGGAGCATCCTTGCAGTACGATACGACAAGCATTGGATATCTGCTCATCCTTATAATAATAAGGAATCCTAATAAATTATAAGCCATTCTATTACAAAAAAATACAAGAGGCTGCACCAGTACATGCAGCCTCTTGGTCTCAATCAATTAGGGATCCTAACTAACCAAGCATACTCAGCAGAATGGGAAATACCACCACGTTGCCGATCGAAGCGGCGAGGCTGGTGAACAAGAAAACCAACAGGGTATGCAAAACCCTGTTGCGGTACCAGCCCTTGAAGGTGGTTGCGTCGTCGCTGAGGTGTTCAAAATCCAACACCTTCGGTTTTCGCATGGACGCTTCCACCAGGCCGCTTACCATACCGACCCCAATGGCAGGATGCAGGCTGGTGATGGGTGCTGCCAAACTGCTGATCAGAATGTTGAGCGGATGGGCGAGTGAAAGAATGGCGCCGACGGCAGTGAAGGACATGTTGATGGCCAGCCAGTAGCCGAACATCTTGATCCCTTGTGTTTGCCCAAGATTGAAGAAACCGTAGAGCAGGATGCCGATGAGCAGGATGGGGAACGCCCACGAGAGGATCTTTCCGCTTTTCCCTGGTTTCGGGACGCTGTTGATGTTGGAGAGGTCGGTTCCCAAGGTTCCGTTCTCAATTTCCTTGAGGGTTCTGATGACCCCGCCTTGGTGGCCGGCACCGATGACTGCAAGTTTCTTCTGCCCCGGGGCAAGATAGATGCTGGTAGCCAGATACCGGTCGCGTTCATCGATGAGGACTGCCTTGACCGAAGGAAGTTCCTTGGCCATTTCATCCATCATGTTCTGCATGACATCAGCCTTCTTCAGTTCTTCCAGTTCTTCCTCGGAGATTTTTTCGTTGCTGAAGACGGCACTGATGATGGTGGCGATGAGCTTTGCCTTGTTCCATAGGTTCGATTTTCGCCATGCCCGCTTGAAGGTTATCTGGATTTCACGGTCGCACAGCGAATAGGGGATGCCCTGTTCCTTGGCAAGTCGGGCTGCGCTGAGTATTTCCTCGCCCGGTGCGCTTCCTGATTGATCACCCATCCTCTTCTGAAAGGAGGCAAGGGCCATGTTGGCAAGCAGGAGGAACCCCTTGTTTTCCTTGAGGACCTTCTTGATGTCCATATTCGACCAGGAGCCCTCTTCTTCCTTGTTTTTCATTCTTCCGTCGTCGAGTTCCAGACAGATGTGGTCAGGATGCTCTGCATCAATGGCGGAGGCCACTTCGTCCACGCTTTCCTTGGAAACATGTGCGGTTCCCACCAAGAGTATCTGCCTGCCATCGGCGAACGTCAGGCGGTGAAAGGTATCACTCACTTTTTCTTCAATCATGCTGACAACTATACTCAAGGAAGGAGCAAGAAACAAGGGAATTTGACATCCCTACAGGTTTGGGATAAGGTTTGCTCTCATGGACACACTCTGGTATCTTGCAAGATTGACCTTGGCCTTGGTCTTGGGGTTGGGCTTTGCCCGTGCATTGGGTGCAGAGCGGTTTACCCGGGCTGCGGCCTACGCACAGACTTTTCTGGTTTGGCTGCTGCTGTTTTTCATGGGCATCAATACCGGAGGCATCGAAGGCATCACCTCGCAGTTCTCTTCGATAGGACTGACCGCCTTGGTCCTAACCCTGCTTGGTGTGGGGGGAACCGTCCTGGTTTCCCTACTGGTTTCCTTTATCTTCTCTCCTCCCGCCGCCCCTTCAGGCATCGCCATCGCCAGACGAAAGGAACAAAGTCTTCTGCGCATGGCCTATGACATTCTCAAGGAACCGTTGCTGCTGGTGGGCATTGTGGTGCTTGGCTTGACCTTCAGGTTGACCACACCGCTTTTTTCTTGGTTTAAAAGCTCGTTCGTCACCTACCTGCTCTACGTCCTGCTGTTTTTCGTAGGAATGGGCATGGTGCATCGAAAGATCAGTTTCAAGGGAGTGTTTTCCGACATACGCATCATTCTGCTTCCGATCTACACGATTGTGGGAACATATCTGGGTGCATTGGTCGCCTCAGTGATCCTTCCCTATACCGCTTCCCAAACGTTGGGTATGCTCAGTGGGTTCGGTTGGTATTCCCTCTCGGGAATCATGATCAGCGATCTTGGATTCCCGATCCTCGGCTCGATATCCTTTCTGGCCAATCTGCTTCGGGAAAGCCTTTCGTTCTTTCTCATTCCCTTTTTTGGCAGGTTGGGCAGCAGGTTCTATTATCCGGCCGCTTGCACCGCCGGGGCGACCAGCATGGATGTGACGTTGGTCCTGCTATCCTCCCACTTCGGGACACGGACCATGTTGGGATCGATCTACCATGGAGTGATCATGAGTCTTGCAGCTCCGCTGCTTATCCCGTTGTTCTTCTAGCAGGATACCCAAACCTGTGCAACAAGAGTGATGGGATTCTCTTTCAATATCCTCAGATAGATGCGGTTCGGTCCATCGAAGAGCATCGGAATCTGTTGGATCATGTCACAGAGCCTGTCTTGGACGGGCAGCTGGAGGAACTGGAATTTTCCCGGCTCGATATGATAGGGATCGGTGGAAGAGGGAAGCGGCAGTCCTTGCTCGATCAAATTCCTGATGGTTGCATCAGGAGGATCCTGGATGCCAAGGAAGATGACCGAAAGCGTTGAGCTCAGCGCAAGGCACCCCTCGCTTCCCACCTCTTGAGCATCCAGATGGGCTAGCAGATACTGATAGGCTTCTTCGGCTTCAGTGAAGGTCTTGGGAGCGGCTTTATAGGCAATTGCCTGTTGGAGATGGAGGGTCATGGACTTTACTTGGTGCATGGCCGATACTGTAGCAGAATGAAAACCGAGGGTAAAGTGGAACAGGTGTCTTATCGTTTGGTGCGTCGGAGAAGGAGCCGGAACATCACCGTCCGGGTTTTGGGAAATGGAGTGGTCAGGGTTAATGCTCCCTACGGCGTTTCCCGCTCAGCGATTGAACAGGTGCTTCGTGACCATAAGGAGAAACTGGAACAGCTCATCCAAAACCAACAAAACAGCCGCCATACCTATACGGACGGCGAACGATTCCTGTTTGCAGGTGCGTATGTCCGGTTGGATCTGTACAGCGGAGATCGAAATGCGGTGACCGTGGAGGACCAAAGATTAAAGGTGACCTATACTGGGAAGGCTCCAGATCCCGAAACGGTCTGCCGTCTGCTCAAGGAGTTCTATCGGCATAGCGTGGCCGTCAGGATAGAAGCATTGCTTCCGTATTGGGCCGAGCGTCTTGGCCTTGAGATCCCGCGGTTCTCCGTACGGGACACCAGAGCCCGATGGGGCAGCTGTACAGCCAAAGGAACGTTGCATTTTTCCCTCCGGTCTCAGGTATTGAATGATGAGCAGCTCTCCTATCTGGTGCTGCATGAGATGGCCCATCTGGTTCACTTCAACCATTCCAAGCAATTCCATGCCCTGCTTGCACAGCATATGTGTTCCTATCGTACCATCCAAAAGCAGGTATTTTCTGTCCAACAGGAAAGTCAGCTCTGCTTCTGATTCCAATTTTTACCTGAATGCGGTATCGTTTCAAAGTAAAGGAGATGCTACCCTATGAAACCTGATAAGCTTGCAGACGGTGTATACCGCGTGGCTGCGAAAGTCGGTGTCCGGGATTTGTTCGAAGGCATTTGGCCGATTCCGGATGGAGTAATGTTGAACTCCTATGTGGTGATGGGAACAAACAAGCGTGTGTTGATCGACATGGTCAAGGATTGGGATGGGGCGTTGTCGGATGTGAGTGCACAATTGCAATCGCTCTCCCTTGGTTCGCTTCCCCTGGATTATATTGTGATCAACCACATGGAACCGGACCACACCGGAGCCATGGCTAAGATCGTTGAACAATTTCCCGGTGTTGAGATCCTGTGCTCCGAGAAAGCGGTGCCCTTGATCAAACATTTCTATAAGATTGAGAAGCAGGTGCGTGCAGTCAAGGATGGCGAGACACTGGATCTGGGGGGGAAGACCCTTCAGTTTCTGATGACTCCAAACATCCACTGGCCGGAAACCATGATGACCTATGTAAAGGAGGACGGCATCCTCTTCAGTTGTGATGCCTTTGGTTCCTTCGGACGGTACGACCATTGCTTCGATGATGAACTGAATGAACAGGAGATGGAACATCTTGCCAGCGAGACGGAGCGGTATTATGCGAATATCGTCTCATCCTTCTCCTCCTTTGTTCTCAAGGGGGTCGCCAAACTTGATGGGCTGTCCATTACGATGGTTGCACCCAGCCATGGAGTGGTATGGCGAGGAGAGCCGCAGAAGATCATCGGATGGTACAAGCGACTCGCCACCTATATGCAAGGTCCGAGGGAAAAGGAAGTGGCAGTGGTCTGGTCGAGCATGTACGGCAACACCCAAGCCTTGCTATCCTCCATCGTCGACGGCCTTCGCAGTGAAGGGGTGGTGGTCCATGTATTGCAGGTGCCCCAAACCCATGAATCCTTCGTCCTCGAGAAAGTCTGGAGAAGTGAGGGATTGGTCATCGGCATGCCCACCTACGAATACAAGATGTTCCCTCCCATGTACCACGTGCTGGACATACTCGACCGCAGTCATGTGCAGGGGAGAAAGGTCATTCGTTTCGGTTCCTTCGGTTGGTCGGGTGGAGCCCAAAAGCAATTCGACGAGTTTACCACCTCGATGAAGCTTGACTGTAAGGGGGTGATCGAATACCAAGGCTCGCCCACTGAGGAAGACAAGAAGAAGGCTTATGAGCTTGCAAAGGCCTTGGCCAAGGAGATAAAGGGTTGAATATTGGGGTCCGGCGCTGCCGGACCTCTTTTTCAGGTGCCCGCTTCCTTGAGGAAGGTGGAAAAGAGTGATTGCATGCCTTCCATGGATTCAGGATGCCATTGCACCCCTACACACCAAGGACCTTGTGTTGTCTCGATGGCTTCCACCGATCCATCATCACTGACCGCACTGATGACCAAATCGCAACCCAATCGGTCGACGCTCTGGTGATGGAGACTGTTTACCCCGAGACGTGAGCAGGCGAAGCATTCGTAGAGCCTACTCCCGTCACTGATCGTGACATTGTGGCTGTAGGCATCCCAATGTTCCAGGTCGGGGTGTTTGATCGTCGCTTGTCTACGCAACCGGTAATCCTGGAAAAGCGTGCCGCCATGCGCCACGTTGATCAATTGCGCTCCCCTGCAGATTCCCAATACAGGTTTCCCCTGTCTCCTGGCCTCCCGATAGAGGCTCAGTTGAAAGCGATCGGTATCACAATCGGAGGGAGAACACAGCTCTGTGTGTTCCTGCCCGTAGCAGGAAGGGTCGATATCGGGACCGCCGGGGAGCACGATGCCGTCGCATAGGTTCACCAACTGCTCCACTTCATATTCCCAAGCAACGGGAAGCAGGATGGGGAGCGCTCCGGCTTCCAAAAGTTTGGAAAGATAGCCTTCGTTGGTGAAAACCCTGCGAAACAGAGGGAATGCGGAACTCGGCGGAGCCTGTTCAAAGGTTCCGCCGATACCGATGATCGGTTTTTTCATACAATGATCGAGAGCAGGTGCTTGGTGAATGCACTGATGCGTTGGACCGAAGGAATGGAGAGTCGTTCCTTGACAGAATGCACATCGAACATGTCGGGTCCGTAGGAAACCGAATCCATCCCGCTGATTCTGCTGTTGATGATGCCGCATTCAAGCCCCGCATGGATTGCCGTGATCTTTGGCTTCTTTCCTGCATACTCTTCATATGCCTTGGCGCAGAAGCCGGTAAGTGCGGAAGCAGGATTTGGCGTCCAGGATGGATAAGCACCTTCAAACCGGACGTTTGCACCTGCAAGCGAGAAAATTGCGGCAAACCGCCGCGCCACATCGTCGCGAGCGGACAACACCGAGGAACGGTGGCTGGAAATTACCGTGAAGCCATGTTCCTGCAGGCGTAGGATCGCCAGGTTGGAGGATGTTTCCACAATGCCGGGAATGGTCAGGCTCATGGCATCCACGCCATGGGGTGCGGCATAGACACTGCTGAGGAACCGTTTTGATTGGTCGGTATCCACCGCCTTCTTCACCAAATCGGTTTCCACCAACTGTAGATTGATGTTCGGGTCGCTGAGTGCATACTCACCTTTGAGCTGGGCAAGCGTCTGCTCCACCTGCTTGCGCAAGGCCGGTTCCTGATCCGGGGAAATCACCAGACCGAGGGTACAGGTCGAGGGGATGACATTGCGCTTGGTTCCGCCTTCAGCTTTGAAAAGACGGAAGGAGTCGAGCTGATAGAGGGCTCGTGATGCCACCTTGATGGCATTGGCGCGTTGCTTGTGGATTTCTCCGCCGCTATGACCGCCGAGCATCCCGTTAGCCGTAAGCAGGAATGCCTTATCCGATGCTTGCACCTCCGTCCAACGGACCGGCATATCGACATCAACCTCGATGCCTCCAGCACAGCCGATGTACAGCACCCCTTCCTCCTCACTGTCGAGGTTGATCATCAGACGGCTTTGCACCGTCTCCGGTTCAATATGAAAGGCACCGGTCAAACCTGTCTCTTCACTGATGGTGAAAATGGCTTCCAACGGACCATGTTTGCAACTCGGGTCGGAAAGGATGTCCAATGCAATGGCGATGGCAATGCCGTTGTCCCCACCGAGAGTGGTTCCGTTCGCCTTGAGCATGTCGTTATCGCGGATCAGTTCGATCGGATCCTTGGCAAAGTCATGGGTGCTGCCTTCTTGTTTGACGCAGACCATATCCATATGTCCCTGCAGGGCAACCGAAGGGCGATTCTCATACCCGGGATATGCCTTCTTGCGAAGAATGACATTACCGATGGCATCAACCTCGGCATGCAGGTGGTGTTGGTTGGCGAAAGCAAGCAAATACCTTCGGACTCCTTCCTCGTTCCCCGATTCCCTGGGTATATCGGAAAGCTCGGAGAAATACCGCCAAAGCGGTTCGGGCGTCAGGCCCTTTACTGCGTCTTGCATCAATCTATGCTCCTTGTCTTGAAATTCAGGAAAACCGGTCCCGCACCAGATTCCCATCGATGAACAGTCCTTTCATCTGCAGGTTCTGGTCGAGAACGACGATATCCGCCTTATAACCGGGAACCAACATCCCCTGCTTGGAGAAACTATAGATGCGGGCGGGGTTGGTCGAGCTCATCTGGCTTGCCTGTTGGATGGGAATTTCCCAGTCCACCACATTCTTGACGCCTTGGAGCATCGTCAAAGCCGAACCGAGGAACAAATCGGGATCCTTGATGCTGACGAACGCACCGTCTGAACCGATGGTACAATCGATTCCGTTAGCCTTCATCGTTCCGGTTCGTTGCTTGGTCGGTTTGAGTGCATCGGTGATCATGACGATGTTGTCCAGCGGTTTTTCACGAAGCAGCATCTTGATCAACTCAGGATGGACATGCACCCCATCGCAAATAACCTCGCACTGCATCTCGCGTTGGATGAGGATCGCCCCAACCGTTCCCGGGTTTCGATGATGCAACCGGCTCATTGCATTGAAAAAGTGGGTGGAATGGAAAATCCCGCATTGCATCCCTTCCATGATGTTTTCATAGGTTGCATCCGTATGCCCGGCCAGTAAAACGATGTTCCGTTCTCTGGCAAGGAGGGCCAATTCACGCATATGTTTGAGTTCCGGGGCTACCGTCATGCAAAGGACTTTGCCTTTTCCTGCATCGATGAGTTGGTTGAAGATATCCAAATTGACCGGCAGCACCCCCTCGGGGTTCTGTGCTCCCACCCGGGCAAGCGAAATGAATGGACCTTCGAGGTTCACCCCCATGATCTTCGCTCCCTTCTCACTGCCCATGGCTTCCACGATTGCCTGGATGCTTGCAAGCATCAGCTCCAATTTGTCGGTATAGACGGTGGGCATGAAGGCGCTGACACCGAAATCGGCCAGTCGTTCGCTCATTCCCAGAATTGAGGAAGCTTTGCAATCCTCCGTACCATATCCTCCGATGCCATGGATATGGGAGTCGATGAAACCAGGCATGATGTAGGCCCCGCCTACATCAATCATCACCGTGTCCGCCGGAAAATGTTTTTCTTCCAGCCTGCGCATGTTGAAGATATCCCCGATTTCCCCTTTTTCATCTATATAGAGGGCGCAATCCTTGAGTTTTGCATATCCTGTAACAACAGTCCCATTGGTAAGTACGGTTCGTAGGCTCATACAGTACCTCTCTTTGTCACAACTATACGAACATATCGTATTGAGGTCAATGAAGCGTTGTCAGGTCGTTCACCCAAGTCCCTTTCTTGATGCGATACAAACCGAGGATCATCTTGGAAACCTCTTCCATCCCCAAAAGGAGGTAGAGCTGGTAGATGTTCAGATGCAGGACCAAGGCACCGATGAATGCCAACGGTACACCGACCGCCCACACCCCGAACATCTCGGCGAACATGGAATAGCGGGTGTCACCACCGCTTCTGAGGATACCGACGATGATGACCATGTTGATGCTTTTGATCGGAAGCAGGAATGCATTGATGTACAGACAGTACGTCGCCAATTGTTTGACGATGGCTGAAATGTTGAAGAAGGTGGTGAAAATCGGGGCAAGGAATATCTCAAACAGACCCATTCCCAATCCAACACCCAACGCGGTGATGATGAAACGTTTGGCATACAGGCGTGCAACCGAATGCTGTTTTTCCCCGATCTTCACCCCGATCATGATGAGGGTTGCGTTGCTGACACCCATCATGGCTACGAAGAACAGGTTTGCCACCGATTCCGCCACATTGATGGCAGCGATTGCCTCGATCCCTATACGGCTGTAGGCGATCTTGTAGGTGGTCATACCCAGCGCCCAGAAGAATTCGTTGAGAATCACCGGAAGACTGGTGGGGACTACGTGAAGCAGGAAAAGCTTGTTCCATCGGAAAGCTTCCCGATTCTTGATGGCAAGCACGGGATGGCGTTTGTAGACGATCCAAAGCAGTGCAACCATTTCCACCAGACGGCTGATGGCCGTGGAGAGGGCGGCTCCGGCAACCCCCCACTCGGGGAAGGGCCCGATGCCGAAGATCAGCAGGTAGTTGCCCACTGCATTGAGGGACAGGGAAACCAAGGCAACCTTCAGCGGAGTTTTTGCATAACCGACCACCCGCAGAGCGGTAGCCAGGATCTGGCTGATCGCCGAACAGATGTAGCTCAATGCAACGATCTGCAGGTAGGAGATCCCGCTCTCGACCACCGATTCCTCGGTGGTGAATATGTACATGATCTGGCGTGGGGTGAACAACGAAGCAAGGGCAAACACCAAAGCGCCGAATCCTGCGATGGCGAATGACAAGCCCAGGACCTTTTGGATATTCGTCTCATTTTTCGCACCCCAGTATTGGGAGAGAAAGATCGCCGATCCGCTGGTGACCCCGAAGAAAAGCAGGCTGATCAAGAAGAACATCTGGTTTGCCAAGGCGACGGCCGCAATGGATGCTTCTCCCAATTGCCCGATCATTACGGTATCGACAAAGGAAAGGGAATTGTTCAAAAGGCTTTGGAAGACAACGGGAAGAGCGATGGAAACCATCTTCCTGGTGAAGTCCTTCCGTTCGGAAATCTGTGTGGTCACCGTGTTTACCGTCTTGCGAGGAGGATTCTCGACAAGTCCTTTCTGTGTGCTTTCTCCAAGGCTTCAAGGACCAGAGAGCGATTCTCCGGTCGGTGGTACTGCAACAGAGCTCTCTGAAGATGCCGTTCCCTTCCTTTGGGGACATAGATGGAGGCGAACTGTTTGCCTGGCCGTGGGTCGAGCCCAGTATAGTACATGCAGGTCGAGATTGTCCCGGGGGTTGGATAAAATTCCTGCACTTGGTCCGGGATGAAGCGCATGGAATTGAGATACAGGGCGAGCATGATGGCATCATCGAGTGTGCTGCCCGGATGGGCCGCGATGAAATAGGGAATGAGGTATTGCTTTTTCCCCGCTTCCTGTGTCGTCTCCTGGTAGAGCTCGCTGAATGACTCGAAAAGCTCGGCGCGAGGTTTGCCCATGGCATCGAGTACGGCGGGGCTGACATGTTCGGGAGCAACCTTCAATTGTCCACTTACATTGTGGCGGACCAGATGCTGCATAAAACGCCGCCGGGTATTTTCATCACAGACTTCCAACAGGTAATCGTATCGAATGCCGCTTCGGATGAACACCTTCTTTACTCCGGGGATGCGTTGCAGCGTCTCCAGCAGGTCGAGGTATCGTTGATGGTAGTCCTTGAGGTTTGCACAGGGGCGCGGCCAGAGGCATTCCTTGGCGGGACACGGCCCGAACTGATCCTGTTTATCACAGGCTCTTCCCTGAAAATTGGCCGTCGGTCCCCCCAGGTCATGGATATAGCCCTTGAAGGCCGGATGGTTGGTCATCCTGGTCGCTTCCCTGACCAAGGATGCCTTGCTTCGGGTCTGGATCATCCTTCCTTGGTGGCTGGTGATGGCGCAGAATGAACAGGAACCGAAACACCCCCGGTTACTGGTCAGTGAGAACTGTACTTCAGAGAGAGCAGGAACTCCCCCCGCCATTGCATAGTCGGGGTGGGGATCGAGGGTGTAGGGCAGTTCATGGATTGCATCAAAGAACGCCTCCTCCAAAGGCAGGGCGGGAGGATTCTGTACGACCAGCCGATCCATACAGGCCTGGACCAACCGTTTGCCGATGATGGGGTTCTCCTCCTGCATCTGCAACCGGAAGGCTTCGGCGTAGAAACGCTTTCCCGTCTGGGTCGGAGTATTCGATTTCTTGTCTCGTTCACCGACCTCCTCAAAGGAAGGCAGCATCAGGGTGGGCATCGCCTCAAGGCTGTGGGCGAGGGCCGTTCGGCTGGTTGCATACACCGTCCCCCTTATGTCGGTCATTTGGGAAATCGATTCGCCCGAATCCAGCCGATGTACGATCTCAAGCGTCTGCCGCTCGCCCATGCCATAGACGAGCAAGTCGGCTTTTGCATCGAGAATGATGGGTTTCCTGACTTTGTCGGTCCAGAAGTCATAATGGCTCAACCGCCGAAGAGAAGCTTCAAGCCCGCCGATGATGATCGGGATTTCCTTACCGTATGCCTGTCGGGCTTTCGCCGTATAGACGAGCGTGGGACGGTCCGGTCTGAGCCCCGACTTACCCCCCGGGCTGTATTCATCCTCACTGCGCGGCTTGGCATTGGCGGTGTAATGGGAGACCATACTGTCGATGTTTCCCCCGCTGATCATACAGCACAATCGAGGTTTTCCCATTTTCAGAAAATCTTTGGTTGAGTTCCAGTCGGGTTGTGCGATAATACCCACACGATAGCCCTCACGTTCAAGCAGTCTTGCAAGAAGCGCTGTTCCAAACGAAGGGTGGTCGACGTAGGCGTCTGCACTGATGAAAGCGATGTCAATCCGGTCCCAAGACCGTGCATCTAAATCTTCTTGCGTAGTAGGAAGAAAGGCTGAGCGGGGGGCATAGGTTTTCACATCGCCATGATAGGGGATTGCTCCCAAGGTGTAAATAGCCTGCGTCAACTGGGAAGGAGCAAGACAATGCAGGACAACACGCTGTTCGTCATCCTCAATCCGCATGCAGCAAAGGGAAAGGCGAAGAAGCAGGAGACGATGATCAGGAAATTGCTCTCCGATGGTGGACGGGAGGTGGTTCTTGTCTATACGGAAGCAGGTGTGGGGGCTATGCAACTCGCCTATCAGGCGACGGTGGAGAAACGGAGCGCCATCATTGCCGCCGGCGGGGACGGGACGGTCAACGAGGTGGCAAACGGCATTCTCAAAGCGGTCATGACCGAAAAAGTTCCCGCACCCATACTCGGGGTGCTCCCGATCGGACGGGGCAATGACTTTGCATGGGGCATGGGGATTCCCAAGCCCTTGGTTCAGGCTTGTGCCACCATCCTGAAAGGAGAGGTGAAGCACATCGATGCTGGAGTCATCTATGGAGGGAACTACCCTGAGGGACGTTTTTTTGTCAATGGACAGGGTGTAGGATTCGAACCGTTGGTGAATTTCCTTGCCAGCGAGTTCAAACATATATCCGGAACTCTCAGTTATGTGTTTGCTTTGATCAGGATCCTGCTTCATTATCCAGAGCCTTACAGTGTGGAATTGACCATGGATGACCAAGTCCTCAACCTAAAGACCCAACAACTTTCAATCTGCAACGGCCGACGGATGGGATCTGCTTTCCTGATGGGACCTGATGCCTTGTTCGATGATGGGTATTTTGATGTGGTATACGCCAATGCTCCGGTCCCCAGCAAACGCATGGTTCCGCTTGCGTTGACATTCCTCTCCGGGAATCAGGTGAAGCAGAAGGAATTCAGTGTGGTTCGGGCCAGGCATATCCGGATGGTCAGTAGTGATCACCCTTTGCCGATTCATGTGGATGGTGAGGAAATTTCCAAAGGTTGTATGGAGTTTTCAACTGATTTGTTGGAACATGTTCTCCCGGTTTTTTGTCCTTGTGACGGAAAATGATACGAACCGTGTCCAGAGGGGTGCCTGTAAGGTGGGAAGGAAAGGAAATATCTGGTTTTGCTAAAAAATAGCTCTTTCCTTTTCGCATACAATTAGCTAGTATATAAATGATTAGAAGTTATGGTAACCAAAATTTGATTCGCATTTCGAAACTATTGGGTGTTTCCCGTTCTCGGTGTATATCCGATTGACTTCCATGAAAAGAGAGTATATCTTTAAAAATGCGCGTCTTATGTAGTTTTTCCAGTGTTTACCTGTAAGTAAGGAGTTCCCAATTTGATAAAGGATATGGTGCCGTTCGTACATTTTTATGATCAGGATTTTGTCGATATGTATGACAGGTCCTGGGTCTGGATTGACGAACTCTGGAAGAGTGGAACCGAGGCCAATGGCTTAAGCGGTTCCTATCTTTCTTATCCCGGCCAGACAACCTTCAATCAGTATCTATCCTGTTTCTCTTCCCTATTTCTGGTATACAGCAACCAGAATAATTCTCCGTTTCCCCTGCTTGACTATTTTTATCAGAAGCAAGAGGCGAATGGGGCGATCCGTGGGGAATATTCCGTCGAGGATGGGAAGCCTGTTTTCACCGCCGCCAACCCCGAGGGGGTCTTTCCCCCGTTGTTTGCCTATGTAGAGCATGGCTTCTATCATAAGATCGGAAATAAGAAACGACTGAAGGAAGTAGTTCCCATCCTGGAGAAATATTTCTCCTGGATCCAAGCCACCTTCCAGAAACCGAATGGACTGTTCGCTGTCCCGGTGGAAGCCTGCCAGAGTGGAAATATCCCTCGAGAGCATGTATATTACCCGCTTGACTTCAATGCCCAATTGGCGGTCAACGCACTGTATATGTCGGCCATCGGGGATATTCTCAATGACAAGGAACTGAGTTTCCGGTACAAGCGGATCTACTTTTCCCTGAAGACCAGGATCAATAGCATGATGTGGGATCCTGATACCAACTTCTATTATGATCTTGATATCAAGGAGAACCGCGTCCTCAACAAGTTCATCGGTGCCTATTGGGCCATGTTGGCCGAGATCCCCAACGATGAGCGTGCTGCCTATATGATTGAGTATTTGCAGGATCCGAAGGAATTCGGTACAGACAACCCATTCCCCGGAGTTCCTGTCTCTTCTCCGTCCTACAGCGAAGAGGGGAACGGATATTGCGGCGGTGTACTTTCGGTGCATACCTTCATGGTCATCAAGGCCTTGGAGAAATACCAGCAGTTCATCTTCGCCAGGGAATGTGCGATAAGGCACATGTATTTCCTGCTTGATACCCTGCATCCCGATGCCGATACCATTGGGGATGTCTGGGAGGCCTATCTTCCCAACAAGGAAGGATTTTCGAAGACCACGGAATTGATCGACTTCCCCCGTCGGAGGCTTATGCCGTTCGCTGGATTGGTGACCATCACCTTGATGATCGAAAACATCATCGGCTTGGACATATCTTTGCCGAGGAAAACCGTAAACTGGGTCATGCCCACCTTGGAAGCAATGGGAATCGAGAACCTGTCGTTGAAGCGGAATATGATCACCATTCTCAGCAACAAGACCGACCGTGGTTGGGAAATACGGCTGGAGAGTGAGAAACTCTATTACTTTACCATCGAGATTCTCGGGGAGAACAAGAAGAAGACTCTTCCGATTCCTTCGGGTAAATGTTCGATGCTGATCGATAAGCTGTAAGCGATGGCCTGGCTCGGGAAACTCTTCGGAGGCGCCGTCGGCTTTATGTTCGGTGGGCCGCTCGGCATGATAGCAGGCATCGCTTTCGGCCATATGTTCGACAAAGCCGGTGAATATGGTGATCAACAGACGCCGTATGCCAATGCCGGGACCCCGTATACTTCCCTTGACCGCGAGCAAATGCTCTTTTTCGTCGGCGCTTTTTCGATGCTCGCCCGTATTGCTTCCGCCGATGGCACGGTTTCAGCCAATGAACGGCAGAAAGTGGTGGAATTCATTCGACAAGACCTTCGTTTAGGTCCTCGGGAGGAGGATGCGGCACTTCGTGTGTTTGATGCCGCGCTCACCGGAGGCGGAACGTTCGACCAATTCGCATCCCAATTCTATCAGAATTTCAGCCATGCCCCGAACATCCTCCAGTTGATGATCGACATATTCTATCGTGTGGCTGCAGCCGATGGATCAATCAGCCGAACCGAAGAGGATATGATCAGACGTGCTGCACAGCTGTTCCGGATTCCTGAAAGTTTTGTGGAGATGCTCTGCAACCGCTACGGCGGGTGTGTCGATGCCAGTGAGAAAGCCTATGCAACCCTGAATCTCAACCGTAACGCAACCGATGACGAGGTCAAACGGGCCTATCGCAAGTTGAGTATCGAGTTTCATCCCGACACCCTGGCTTCGAAAGGCATGGGTGAGGAATTCCTCGGTCACGCCACGGCGAAATTTCGTGAGATTCAGCAAGCCTACGAAGCCATCAAGAAAGAACGGGGAATCAAATAATCAAAACCGGACCCGTTGCCGCAACGACCTTGCCAAGGTAATTCTGTCCGCATATTCCAAGTCGCCGCCGATTGGGAGCCCGCTGGCAAGACGAGTGATGGAAAGTTCGGACCAGTCCTTGAGGATATGCCTTATGTACAAGGCGGTGGTATCCCCTTCCTCCGTCGGATTGGTGGCGATGATCAGTTCCTGAAATGCTCCTGTCTCGATGCGTTTAAGCAGAGCTGAAAAGGAAAGATGCTCAGGTCCGATGCCATCCAAAGGACTGATGGCACCTCCCAGTACATGGTACAGGCCGTTGTAGGCACCGCTAGACTGCAGGGTGACCACATCCTGCGGTTGTTCAACTACACAGAGTTGGGTCCGGTCCCGTCCTGCGTCGCTGCAGATCGGACAGGGATCGGTTTCAGTGAAGCTTCCGCAGACCGAACAAGGGAAAATCTTTTCCTGGATGGTCGCTATGGACTCGGCAAGCGTCCGGTTGTAGAACGGGTCGGTTTTGATCAGATGATAAGCAAGGCGGCTGGCGCTCTTCGGCCCGATTCCGGGTAATCGGGACAGGGTCTGGATCAAGTTCTCAAGGGCCGTCATGATCAAGCCTGTCCAAATGAGGAAGCGTATCGAAGGCCTTCGCTCTGGATTTTCTGTTGAATTTTAGCGCTTGCATCGTTGAATGCGCTGCTTACCAATACCTGAAGCGTCTGTACATCCTTGGGATCTACGATATCTGCATCAATATGTACATCCAAAACTTGAAATTTGCCGTTGATCGTCACCTCCACCATTCCTGCCCCGCTGCTTCCCGTTGCGGTGATGGTGGGAAGGATTTCCTGCATCCGTTTCATGTTTTCCTGGATGCCTTTCATATTTTTCAGTACGTCGAAGGGATTGATATCCATTGATTGCGTCCTCGCTTTTAGTGTTCTCTTGTCTGTTGTTTGATCTCACCTCGAAAAACCGAGGCGATCTTTGAAATGACGGGATCGTCTACTGTGGATTGCTCAGCAGGTTTGTCTTCCTCGGCACACTCAAATTGCACAGGCCCAGTGAAACCGGAGATTTCCTGGACCAGACTCTTGAATTTCGCCTCATGTTCCTTGGCTTTGTTTTGGCAAAATGAGGTGGAAAAGGTCAATTTCAATGTTTCCGACTCGTTTTTCACCTCGGTGATCGCTTGGGCGACTTGTGAGAGAAGCCCCGTGTTGGAAAGCTTGTGTACCAATGCAGGAAGGTCGCTTTTCTCGAATGGTCGCTTGATGATGGCCGTGGGTGACGGTGCAGGGGTTGCCGAAGCGACGGATGAGGACCCTTGCGGTGACGGCTTGGGATGGGAGGCCGCTTGTGTGGTGAGCAAATCGGGCTGGACATCCAGCTTTTTGGGAGCGACCCGTACATTACCGGTAAGCAAATCATCCCGCATCTGTTGCAATCGGCGAACCAATTCGGTAGGGGATGCCAATTGGGGAAGGGAGGCAAGTCTGCTTAATGCCAGTTCCAACTCAAACCGGGGGCTGAGCGAATAGCGGATTTCGCGGTAAAGCTTCAGAAACAACTCCAAAGCCGCCTCAAGTTGTTCATTTGTATAGGCGTTGCGCAGGTTCAAGGGAATTCTGTCGGCTTGGATGCCGAGGATGGAATCTTCCTTCACCCCTGCCTTAATGAAAAGCAGGCTTCGGAAGAACAAGGTGAAGTCCTTGATGCATTGTTCGACGGAAACCCCGGAGAACAGGAGGCTCTGAACTGAGCGCAAGGCTTGGTCGGTCTTGTTTTCCAAGAGGGAGGAAACGATGTCTGCAATTTGGTCTATGCCCACCAGCCCAAGCTTGCTGCTGATGCTTTCCATGGTGATATGCCCCTGGGAAAAGGAGACCACCTGGTCGAACAGCGTATAGGCGTCGCGCATCGACCCCGTCGATTCCTTGGCGATCCAGAAAAGGGCATCGTCATCGGCTTGCACCCCGAGCTCCTCGGAGGCCTGTCGGAGGGAACTCTTTATCAAGTCAAGGTCGATCAACTGGAAATGAAACTGCTGGCAACGGCTCCTGATGGTTGCCGGTACCTTCTGCAATTCAGTGGTTGCAAAAATGAAGATGATGTAAGCGGGGGGTTCCTCGATGGTTTTCAGCAATGCATTGAATGCACTGGTGGAAAGCATATGCACTTCATCAATAATATAGATCTTGTATTTGCTGGTCTGCGGGGGAAAGAGCACTTCATCCTTGATCTGCCGAATGTCATTGACGCTGGTATTGCTTGCACCGTCGATTTCAATGACATCGACGCTGTTGCCCTGGGTGATTTCCCTGCAATTGGGGCATATCCCGCAAGGATCGGCCGTCGGGCCTTTCTCGCAGTTCAAGGCTCGTGCCAGAATTCGGGCGGATGAGGTCTTTCCCACTCCTCTGGGACCGCTGAATAGATAGGCATGGGCAATCCTGCCTTGCTCGATTGCATGTTTGATGGTGGATACCACGAATTCCTGACCCACAAGATTGTCGAACAGCTGGGGTCGTTTCCTGGTAGCAGTTACTTCATATGCCATGAAAGCTCCCTTGAAAGCGTACCCTGCGAGTATACCATACTTTGGTCGGTACGGGTAGAAGCTGCAACCTTGCAGGAGCATCCAAGGAGAATCGGGTGTGTCGCAACAAATGGGGATGAGAACCATTTTCTTGTATTACAATTATATCCTATAGAATACAAATAATGTTTTTCCGGTTTTTCAACGCGTTTAAGCTTGCAATGTTGGGGGGGTGCGTCATATCATAAAAACCCAGATTGCATCATCAGCTGTACACCAATGAATCTTGTATCCTACAGGGAGCCAGACGATGGTCGAATCACAACGTGATGTCTTTGCATCGACGTGCAGAACCTTGGTGGAGCAACTTCCCGATGGAGTTGTGTTTTGTACCGCTGAAGGTGTGTTGTTGTATGCCAACCAAAGTTTTCTTTCACTGTTCGCCCTGCATCCCTCCAATGAATTGTGCCATACCACATTGTTCCAATTCTGCCATCCGCAGGATGCCGCCTCGCTCAATGATTTCATGCTTCATCTGCACAATGAAGGAGCGGAGCGCTCCGTACTTCAACTGAAAATGATCGGATGTGATCAAGCCGAGTATTGGATAGAGCTCAGAACGGTGGGTATTTCCACCGATTCGGGAACGTTTCTGATCGTGCGGGATCTTACCAGTTACAAAAGCCTGCAGGAGGAGCTGCTGCTCCAAGCACTGACTGATGAACTGACCGGCCTGTACAATCGGAGAGGATTCAAAATGATGGCCGAGCAGGAACTGAGGCACGCCCAACGGCTGAAAACGGAAGTCATCTTGCTGAGCATCGACATCGATATGTTCAAATCCATTAACGATACCTTCGGGCATTCCGAGGGTGATCGTGTTCTCCGATTGGTGGCCAAGACCTTGCAGTCAACGTTTCGTACTTCCGATATTTCCGCCCGATGGGGTGGGGATGAATTTTTGGTACTTGCCTTGGATGCCCCCAGCGGAACGGTAGGCTTGCTTACCGAGCGATTCAAGCAAGCGTTGCGGGATGCTTCAATGCGCAATGCTCTCCCGTTGGTGATCGAAGTCACCATCGGCAGTTCCTGCGGCAATGAACAAGCTGATCTTGAGCACCTGATCCAAATGGCTGACCATGCCATGTATGAGCGGAAACGCCGCAAATAAAAACCCAGCCAACAAATCGCCTGTATCTCATGGGCAATTCACTTACCGCTGCTACCTTCCGGTCCTGACGGGGTTGGGCGAATGCACATAGCACAGAATCTGTTGACTGGGAATAAAACGGAGAGGGGGGGATTCGAACCCCCGGTGCCTTTCAGCACACACGCCTTCCAAGCGTGCACCATCGACCACTCGGACACCTCTCCAAGGTACGATTCAAACGGCAATTTACCAAAAAATAATCCAAGCTATCGGAGAGAGAGGGATTCGAACCCTCGGTACCGTCAGACGGTACAACGGATTTCGAGTCCGTCTCCTTCGACCACTCGGACATCTCTCCCGGTGATTAGAACCGTTGTAAACAATGCATAGATGAGACCAAGAGGATTCGAACCTCCGACCCTCAGTTCCGCAAACTGATGCTCTATCCAGCTGAGCTATGGTCTCGAATACTGTAAAAAAACAGAACGGAGAGGGGGGGATTCGAACCCCCGGACCCGTTACCAGGTCAACTCCTTAGCAGGGAGCCCGATTCGGCCACTCTCGCACCTCTCCAAAACTAAAAAATACCTTGTATGCCAAACAGATGAAAGAACGGAGAGAGGGGGATTCGAACCCTCGGAGACTTTCGCCTCAACGGTTTTCAAGACCGCCTCCTTCGACCGCTCGGACATCTCTCCAAAAAGGACATGACAAGGTGTCATGCGATTCTTAGGCTGCTTAGCTACCAATCGGGTTTCAACTATAGTAATTGCCTTCATCTTTGTCAAGAACTTGGTGAACAGATGTCACTTTCTTGACAGTAGTGTCAGCTCTTGCCATCATAGAACGATTATGAAGCTCCCTTTGTTTCGTTCGCGCACCAAAGCCCCGGTTCTGGACCCTTCCCAAGAAGCCCATCGCACCCAAAAGGTGGAGACCTTGAAGGCTGGACGGTTGGCAGGTCTTGCCTTGGGATTCACCGCTTCCTTGATCGATCGATTCGGGGCTCGGCTTGCAGGAAGTGAAGCCGCAAGGAATGTTGCTCAGGAGATTGGAAGTTCCTATGCACCATTTTGCGATAACGTTGGACAGAGCACGGTTTTCTTCGATACCCGAGCACATCGGCTGCCGCTTGAGATCGCCGTATATGTGTATCCCTTGATGGGGGTGCTTCTGCTGCTGGGTCTTCCCTATCTGGGGCTGCTGATTTTCTGCTTCTTTCTCTGGTATGCCGGAAGCGAGTTATATTTCTATAAGCCGATGAAACTTCCGTTCAAAAAAAAGACCGAAGAAGGATGCAATGTCCATGCAATCCTCGAGCCGAAGGATACGGTGAGGCATACGGTGGTATTCACCAGCCATCATGACAGTGCTCCCTTGTTCACCTACAACAGCTTGGACCGGTTTTCCTATCTGCGGATGGTTGCATTCCCGGTTGCACTTTTCCTGTTGAGCGGAATCGTGTGCCTGGTGCAGACGCTCAGCGAGCTGTTCGACCGGGTTCTTATGCTTCCCAACCGATCGTCATTGGGAATGATGCTCCTGCAATTGTTACTGCTCGCGTCCACGCCCATGGTACGCAAATTGCGATCATTTTTCAGCAAGGAAGGATCGCCGGGAGCGGGTGACAATTTGGTTTCGGTCGGGATGACGGTCCAACTGGCACGGTATTTCCATTGGAAAAAGAGTTGCAATACACCTCTGGACCATACCCGATTGGTCTTTTGTTCCTTTGACGGGGAGGAGATCGGACTCAGAGGTTCAAAGGCTTGGTTTTCCGAACATGCCCCCGCCTTGATCGATCCCATTGTGCTGAATTTTGATTCAGTCTATTATCCGGACCGTCTGACCTTTCTCGAGCGGGACGTGAATGGGACGGTCCCCCTCTCCTCACGACTGGCACGGCGTTGCGTGCATATTGCACGATCGATGGGATATGAAGCCGAAAGCGAATCGATTCCCCGACTCAGCGGTGGCACCGACGCTGCGATGGCGAGCCGGAACGGATTGGAAGCCTGTACGCTGACTGCGGTGGCTTGGGATGACCATTCCAAACCATCGGTCTACCATACCAAGGATGATGTGGTTTCAGCCATCGATCCAAAAGCGGTGGAAATGGCCCTGTCGGTTGGTATCAGGTTGGTGGAACTCGTCGATGCGGAACGTCTGTGGGATGATGCACCTGAACAAAGCAAAGAAGAAGAGCAGGAGCCGAATCTAGCCTTCTCCAAGCTTACTCATCGATGAAACAGGGCTGGGTACTTCCTTTCGAAAGTTCGATGATCCTGCGTTCCAGTACTTCGGTGTTCTCAGAAGGCAATGCACCGGAGATGGTAACTTCAGTGGCAAAATCCTCAGAATCGATAGTCGTTTGCGTGTCATTGAGTAGTATTTTCACCACATCATAGAGGTTATAGGGTATCGTAAGCCGGAATGACCTCTTTTCGATCAAGGGTTCTGTCTTGAGGTGCTTGAGCACCTCCTTCACGCTGTCCCCATAGGCTTTCACCAAGCCACCGGTTCCGAGCAGTGTGCCTCCGAAATATCGTACGACCATTACCAGGATGTTGGTCACCGAACTGCCTTTCAACACCTCCAAGGCAGGCCTGCCTGCAGTGTTTTTCGGTTCATGGTCATCACTGAAGCTGTACAAGTCGCCCTTGGGCCCAAGGACGGCTGCATGTACGACATGGTTTGCCTGTGGATGGAGAAGCCTCGTCTGATGTACCAGATCCTTGATCGCCGAAAGTTCGGTGACGGGACAGGCTATAGCAAGGAAACGGGATTTCTTCACCTCTATCTCGTATTCGGCGCGTTCTTTGAGAATATCCATCCTACCACCTATACCCAAACAGGTTGTCTTGAGAAGGGTCGCTGTATGAACACATCTGCTCTGCTTTTTCATCCAATCGTGATTTCTCTGTCTCGTCAAGACTTAGGTGCTGCACAGCAAGAAGCTGTGCCAGCTGTTCCGGATTTCTCGATCCAACAAGGATCGTGGAAAATCCTTGGTTCAGCGCCCACAGCAGGGCAATCTGTGCTGGTGTGCATCCTTTCTCGTCGGCAAGCTGGTGCAGAACCTCAAGCAAGGAGAGGAATGCTGGATAGGCTTGTTTGTCGTAAACATACAGATGCTTGCGGTCGTCCTGGGGTTTCTGCATATGGGTGCCTGCAAGCAGCCCGAGCCCCAGAGGACTGTACCCCACCATGCTGATCCCTCGTTTGCGTGCGTATGTCCGCATAGCCTCCATATCTCGTACCCAAAGCAGGGAACAGGGAATCTGGATGACCTTGATGGGAAGGTCCTCCCATTCCTGGAGCAGCCAAAGCGGGGTGTTACAGACCCCGATGCTTCCCGCAAGTCCCTGGTCCACCAAGTGCATCGCCGCTTGCAGGATGGGTCTGAGCTCGACATCCCTGCTCGGCCAATGCAGGTAGAGGGTGTCCACAGAGGATGTCTTCAACCGTGCCAGACTTTTTTGGAGATCCTGGGCGACCAATGACGGGGTCTTTGGCATGAATTTTGTGGAAATATGCAGGTCTTTCCGATCGAATGGGCTGAGTACCGAAGCGAGCAGTTGCTCGCTCAGGCCGTTCCCGTAGGATGGTGCGGTATCGAAATGCCGGATGTGATGACTGTAGGCTAATCGGATGGTGGCTTTGGATTGTTCAATCTTTCCGTCGGTCCAGAACCCGTGGGAGGGACCGTACTGCCAAGTGCCCAAAGCCAAAATACTGCTAGTCATCTTCCCCAAGCAACACCACCTGCTTGTCTACCATCTTCTGGTCATCAAAAATGAAGAAGCCTTCGAATTGTTTGCCTTCCAGTGCAGGGGGAAGCCAATACCGGTCATCCTCCCACATTGTGTCGTAGGGGATGGCGGAGACGGGGCACCAGAATGGTCTGGCTTCCTCTGTTTCTCTCATTTCACCGTGATAGGAGTCGGCGAAGTATACATAGCCTCGTTCGGATAATCCGTCACGGAATTGGAAGTTGAGTTTTCCCACCAGCCTGAGATTGTCCACTTCCAGGCCGGTTTCTTCCGTGAACTCCCGTTTCGCCGCCTCAAGAGCGGTCTCGGTTTCTTCGATATGACCACCGGGGGCGTTTACCAGGCCGGAGCCCAAACCGGTTTTCTTGTCGATCAAGAGTACCTTGTCCTCGGAAAACAGGTAAGTGATCACACAAATTTCCTTGGGGTCCCACAAGTCCCAGTCAATAGCATCCACCGCTATGGCATCCTTGTAGGGATCCTCGGGTTCCACTTCCTCGATTACCGCTGCTTTCTTTGCCTCAAGCTGGGCCGCTTCCTGTGGGTTTGCTGCAAGATGGCAGGATTCACAGAGGTTGTCGTCATGGCCGATGATATGGTTGACGTCCAGCTTTGCATGGCATTGTACGCAATGCAATTTGAACGGCCATGCACGTTTTCGCAGCACTATCAGCAAACCGATGCAGACGGCCAGCACCAGGAAGGCCCATGCATGGTTCCAGCCTCGTGCGAGTATGGTCACCACTCCAACTTCAAACAGCAGGAGGATGGATGCCAGGTAGATGGTGGCGAACCGTTTCTTATTGGTTCCCGGAATCTTTCTCTGGGCAAAGTTCAGCAAAAGGATGGCAATCAAAGCCCAAGTATAGTATTGTTCGATGGTTTCTAGGATCATGGTGCTAGGGTATAGGGTGCGTGGGTCTTCGTCAAGGTTGGACCTACTATTCTCGTTGCGGCCTCCCCCTTTTTGGAGTAAGCTTCCTATAGTATCCAATGTTTTGGAGGTTACCAATGAAACAAGATGATATCGCCAAGTATATCGACCACACGGTGCTCGCAGCCAATGCGACTCGCGATAAGATTGAGCAGATCTGTAGGGAAGCCGATCAATATCAGTTTGCTTCCGTCTGCGTAAACAGTTGTTGGGTTGGCTTGTGTTCCAAGCTCTTGGAAAAGAGCGAGGTGAAAGTATGCACCGTGGTTGGATTCCCTTTGGGCGCAATGTCCAGTGAAAGCAAGGCATATGAGGCCAAGAAGGCAGTCCTGGCCGGTGCTGATGAAGTCGATATGGTGATCAATATCGGATATCTGAAGAATCATGATGATGACTTGGTTGAGGATGATATCAAGGCGGTGAAGGCTGCCTGTGGCAAGGCTCTTTTGAAGGTGATTATCGAGACCTGCCTGCTGACTGATGAGGAAAAGGTCCGTGCCTGCAGGATTGCGAAAGCCAGCGGTGCTGATTTCGTAAAGACTTCCACCGGATTCTCCACCGGGGGAGCGACCGTCGAGGATATCAAATTGATGCGCAAGACCGTCGGTCCCGAGTTGGGGGTAAAGGCTTCCGGTGGGGTTCGTACCTATGCCGATGCAATCGCCATGGTAGAAGCTGGGGCTACCAGAATCGGAGCTTCCAGCGGAATTGCCATCGTCGAGGGGCAGCATGGGGCGCATTGAGCAGAAACCAGGAGGAACGGATTTCCTGAAAAGTCTGGGTTTCCCTACCCTTGACATTCATGATACGTTCTCCCATTTCGATTTTACCTTGCCCGGCCGGAGGGTCCTCTTGATCGGTCCCATGGGTTCGGGCAAGACTGAATTTGCCGCCCGCGTCTGGAGAGATGCCGCCATTGCACAGAAAAAAGGGGAGAAGGTACGCTCACTGACCAGCAGCGGGCAGGTCGACCGGAGAAAGGTTTTCTTCATCCGCTCTGAGATTGACGGGGCTCGGTTCACCGACTATCCGGAGGATGCATTGTGCTACCGGGGTGGGTATGTGAGCTGCGGTCCTAATATTGCCAAGATCCGCGATTCCTTCGGTCTTGAGCAGGTGTTGGCCGACAATCCAACGGTAGGGACCTTCATCATCGATGAGGCATCCTTCTTTGACGAACGGTTGGCTTATGTGGTGAGAAACCACAGTTATGAACGGGGAGTCATGTTCATTTTCCCTACCCTGATTCTCAATTTCCGTCGTGATCTCTTCAATTCGACCGCACGTCTGATGCTCGACATCGCTACGGATGTCATTCCCTTGACTGCGTATTGCGAGCACCCGGACTGCATCAACGACGCCTTCTATACCTACCGCTACTACCAAGTGGAAGGAAAGGAATGCCCTGCCTTGTATTTCGATCCCCTGATCATCGTCGGAGGAGATTCGCATAAGGACAGTTCCTTGGAACCCAACTATGCCGCACGATGTGATGAACACCATTATCTACCGGGCAAGGAATACACGTTCTTTCATCTCAAACCATTGGGAGAAATGGCGGCCCGCGGGGAAGAAAAACCCTTGTTCAACGAGCTTTTCGCCTTGAAGACGCATATCGAGCAGTCCATGCTCCATCAGAACTTCTGCGAGCGGTATCGGGGGAAACGGGATGAGGAAATCTTCTTCAACGCCCTCAAACCCCAGAATATTGCTGAAAAAGCCTTGGTATATCTGTTCTGTGAACAGAATCTGGTTCCTGAGGAATTGCTGTTGCGATTGGTCTCACAGCTTGAACTCGATACTGCATATCTTTCCAAGGTCCTGAGCGACAACAAACGTCCTGTTTCCTTTGCACAGCCCTTCTTGTTGTAGAAGGGCGGTATAGTGCAAAAACTCGTCAAGAAAGAGGCTTGAGGAGTATTCTGGCGTGGTTCAGTATGTACCAAGGAGGGCAAGTGTCTCCTTCAGGGACGATACCGTCAGATTTTCCAACAAGGCAGGGACCTCGATGTTTCTTCTTCTCAGTTCCCCAAACAGGAACTTCCAGTCGAGTACCCCTTCCCCTACGGTCAAATCCCCGATCTTGTACCCCTGCTCATCCAGTCGATAGTCCTTGACGTGCAGAGCGGCAATTTTATCCCCAAAAGCATCCAAGGCTGAACAGAAGAAGTCTTTTTGTGCTTCGAAGGAGGGAATCGCCCGGCAACTGCCGTCTTTCTCAGGAATACCGATCCAAGGAACGAGGTTGGTCGGGTCGTAGATGACTTGCAAATGCGGGGTATCGAATGTCCGGACCAGTTTCGCCATCCGTTCGATGCTGGAGATTGTATGTTGCTTGCTGACCGCTTCCACTCCCACGATGGCGTGGTATTTGGCGGCAGTCTCGACCAGTCGTTCGATACTTCGATACAAATCATCCAACACGTTTGGGTCGGCGGTTGAGCTGTTGTAGGAGCAGTCGGGAGAAAACGAACCGGTTTCGGTTCCCACCAGCGGGCACCCCAACAGGTTGGCATACGCAAGGTGGGTCTCAAAGCGTTTCAGATGCTCTTCCCGCACTGCTTTATCAGGATGGACGGGATTGATATAGCAGCCGAAGACCCCGACATATGCGCCTTTGGATGCCAGGTCGTCCCGGACTGAGGTGATGAATGACTCGGAAAAGCCCTCTGCAGGTACGGTTGTACGCAGAACTTTTGAGAGTGCAAGTTGTATGGGAACATGGTCACCATACAGTGCGATCGTTGAAGCCAAGTCGGCAATTGTATTGAATTTTCCCAGGTCATGGGCTCTGAGTCCTATCTGTTTCATACCCAGGATTGTAGGTTCAGCGCCCCGATTTGTAAAGAAAGGAGAGAACAACATGGAAACATATTCACTGGTGGACTTCGGAGCCCGGGGCGATGGGAAGTTTGACAACACCGAGGTGTTTGCTGCAGCGTTCGCTGCTCTGAAGGAAGGTGATCGCCTGAATATCGGTAAGGGTACCTACCGGAGCGGACCGATCACCTTGAGCGGAAGGAACATCACCCTTGTGTTCGAAAAAGGGGCCGGAATACAGTTCATCGCCGATGAGGATCTCTATACACCCGTCTTTTCCCGATGGGAGGGAGTGAACTGTTATTGCATGCATCCTTGCTTTCTGATCACCGAATCCGACGGAATTCACATCAAGGGCGACGGCATCCTGGATGGCAACGGGCTCTGGTGGTGGGAGAAAGCCAAGCAGGTGAAGAGCGATCCGAAGCGGGGCCCGGTTTCCACGATGGAAAAAATCTTGGCTGCACACAATCCCGGCTATGAGAGCCAAAGTGGTGGCGGCGGTGGCCGACACAGCCAGTTTCTCCGGCCTCCCTTGCTGCAGATTCTGAAAAGCAACAATATCCAGCTTGACGGCCTCACCCTCACCAACAGCCCGTTCTGGACTTTGCATCCCTTGTACAGTACAAATATCATCCTCAGGAATCTACACGTCCTTAATCCAAAGGATGCCCCGAATACCGACGGTATCGACATCGATTCCTGTCGATTTGTCACGGTCAAGGAGTGTGTGGTTGATGTCGGGGATGATGGCATTGCCCTCAAGAGTGGAAGCGGTCCTGACGGAATTTCCGTCAATCTTCCCACCACCGATGTCCTGATCGAGTCCTGTACGGTCAAGAATGCACACGGAGGAGCCGTTATAGGCAGTGAAACAGCTGCAGGACTGCATGATATCACCGTCAAGGATTGTCTGTTCGATGGTACGGATCGAGGGATCAGGATCAAAACCAGACGAGGAAGGGGCGGGGTCATCACCGATTTGGTATTCTCACGACTTCGGATGCGCGCAAACCTTTGTCCGTTGACCATGAACATGTATTACCGTTGCGGCAGCTTGGATCCCGAGGATTTCTCGTTGCTTGAGAAACCGGTTGTTCCCACTACCCCGAGGATCGCACACGTACTGATTGAGGATTGCATCGCAGAAGCTTCTACTTCCAGTGCAGCCTTCATTGCAGGTCTTCCGGAGTCTCCAATCCAGGATGTGGAGATCCGCAATTGCCGCTTCTCGATCGCCCAGGATGGCCTGATGCCGACCGAGGAAAGTGAAATGTATGAAGGGCTTCCTTCAGTGCAGGAACGGGGCATCAGGGCGAGGAATGTGGAATTGCGTTTGCTGAACGTCGAAGTCGAGGGGGATATGACGGCAGTTCTGAAGGAGGTCGGGGTGACCATCATCGAGTAATTCTCTGATCGCATGCCTCAATGAAAAAGCCCTGTACGAATACTCGCACAGGGCCTTTTCCTCAAGCCGGGAAATTTCAATCCTCATCTTTGTTGAGCAGGCGGACGCGGTCGGCGGTGAAGTCGATCGAGACAGCTTCTCCTTCCTTGAATACTTTCTTGGCATGCGGGTCGTCGATCTGGACGAGAATTTCGCCGAAGGCGGTATTGATGAATGCCTCAAGGCTGTTGCCGAGGTAGACATTCATCCGTACCGTTCCCTCAATCTTCCCCTTGCCGCTCTCTACGATACGCAGTGATTCCGGTCTTGCCATCAGTACGGCTTCGGTTCCCACTTCCACATTGCCTGCTGAGCGTTCCACCAGAACTTCCTTGTCTCCCAAATTGCACTCCCACGTGCTGCCTTCATGTTTCTTCACCATAACCGGAAAGAAGGCTGCCTTGCCAACGAACCCGGCCACAAACCGTGAATTGGGGTCCTCATAGATTTCACTGGGGGTGCCGATTTGCCGGATGTACCCGTTTTTCATGACTACAACCCGGTCGGAGAGACTCATCGCTTCCACCCGGTCATGGGTTACATACACGGCAGTTATTCCCAATTCCTTCTGGATCTTGCGGATTTCCACCCGCATCTGCTCGCGCAGCAATGCATCAAGGTTGGAGAGTGGTTCGTCCAACAACAGGACTGAAGGGGTGACGATCAAACTTCGTGCAAGCGCGACACGCTGTTGCTGGCCGCCCGAAAGTTTGGAAGGTGCACGGTCTCCATAGGAAGCGAGTCCAACCAGAGCCAAGGTCTCGTTGACCCGTTTGGTGATCTCTTCCTGTGCCACCTTGCGCAAGCGCAATCCATAGGCGACGTTCTCGAACACCGTCATATGGGGAAAGAGTCCGTAGCTCTGGAACATCGTGGCTGTGTCGCGCTTGTTCGGAGGCAGCATGGTGACTTCCTCGTTGCCGATGAATATCTTTCCTTCGGTGGGAAGTTCAAAACCGGCGATCATCCGCAAGGTAGTGGTTTTGCCGCATCCGGAGGGCCCAAGCAGGGTGACCAGCTCCCCCGGTTCGATGACGAAATGAGAATCATTGACGGCAATGACATCAGCCTTTCCTTTGACATCCTTGAATTTCTTGGTTACATGCTCAAGGGTTACCGATACGCTTTTCTTTTCCATTGATCACCACCTTAGCGGGCTGAGATAGATTTCTGGGTGAGCTTGTCATCACGGACCACAACCTGCATCAGAGCCCAAACGGAGAGCACGATGAAGATAAGGATGGTTGACAAGACGCTGGCAAGGCCGAATCTGAGGTTCTCTGAGAAGTTGAAGATCAGAACGGTCAAATGGTTCCAGCGAGCCGATATGAGGAAGATGATGGCGCTGACTGCCGTCATGGATCGTACAAAGGTGTACGACATGCTGGATAGGAAAGCCGGCCGTATCAAAGGAAGGACGATGGTGCGGAAAACCGTCGGGACATCCGCTCCCAGATCTGCCGCCGATTCCTCGATGGCCGGGTCTATCTGATGCAGGGCGGTGATGCCGTTCTCAAGGCCGACCGGAAGTTCACGGATAATATAGTTGATGACGATGATCGCCCCGGTTCCCACCAAAAGTACCGGTGGTTTGTTGAACGCCAGGATGTAACTGATACCGATCAGGGTACCGGGAATGGCATACGGCGTCATGATGATCATCTCCAATATTCGTTTGCCGGGAAATTTCTTGCGCACAATCAGCATGGCGCTGAGCATGGCAAGCAGTCCTGCAACCGGGGTGGCGAATGCTGCAAGGGTGACGGTATCACGGATCGCCGTCCAACCTCGGGCGAGTGCTTCGCCCCAGTTGGATAGGGTGAACGAATAGTCGATACCCCAATTGACCACGAAGCAACCCGCCACGATGGTCAGATAGAGGGCCGTAATGAACCCAAGGAACATCCAGCTCGCAATTTCCAAAGTCAATCTTACCGGTTTGTTGGTAAGCTCGGTCAAGGTGGTGGATGGCTTCCCGGTCACCGTTACGAAACTCTTTTTGGATACCCAGTTCCGTTGGATCAGGAATGCGGTCAAGGTAGGCATCAGCAGGATGAAGGAAAGAGCCGATCCCGCACCCAGGTTGTTTCGCCCGGTGACCAGCATATATGCTTCCGTCGAGAGCACCCGGTAGTCGCCGCTGAGCAACAGCGGATTGGCGAAGTCGGCTAACGAGTTGGTGAACACCAACAGCCAAGCCGACAGGATGCCGGGTATGGAGAGCGGCAGAGTGATCGACTTGAAGGTCTGCCATCGGGTTGCGCTCAAATCGAGGGAAGCGTCCTCGACCGTGGAATCAATCTGACGCAATACCCCGCTGATCGTCATGAAGGCGATCGGGAACATGCCGATGACCTGTACCAAGGTCAAGCCGCCCAACCCATAGATGGATGTGTTCAAATGCAACAGTTGTTTGCTGATCAAACCATTGTTGCCGAACAGCAGAATGATCGAGAGGGAAAGGGAGAACGGAGGGGATATGACCGGCATGGTGGCCAAGGTGGTCATGATCCGTTTCTGTTTGAACGAAGTCCGCTCGATCAGGAATGCAAACATATACCCAACCAGTGTTGAGATCGTTGCGGTCAAGAATCCCAGACGCAGCGAACCCCACAATGACACCAGATAGGTGGGAGATAGACTTTCCTTCCAGGTTTCAAGGCTGAATACCCCGTTCTTCATAAAGGACAGTCGAATCGCCTCGATCAAAGGATAGGCAATGAAGACCAGCACGATGCCGAAGAGGGCCAGCACCATGAAACCGGTCATGGGGTCGCGTGTGAAGGTGAGCACCAAGAGAATACCCAGGAACAAGACAGCTGCACCGATGAACAAAGTCTTGAGCAGATTGCTGAAGCCGGTGGCAGTCGAGGTGGGGACCAGAATCATGACTGCCCCGGAAATCTGGTATCCGGTGTCATCGACCACCGGGAAGAAATAAATCTGCGACTGGATTCTATCGGCACTGTGTTGGTCGGGGTCGAGCGTATAGTCGGCTTGGTAGGTGGAGGCCAGTTTCATTGGTTCCAGATAATAGACGCTCTCCAAGGCTTTTTGGAATTCAGTGTTTTTCGTATTGGATTCAAAGAGGGCAAGTGTGGTTTTCGAACCGGTCTCCGGGACAAAGTCTGCTGCTTGTTCGTCATACGATAGATACAATGCCCTTGATCCGGGAATGATGTCCTTAACCGTGGGAATCCATTGCTTATATGCGTCAGAAGAAGGGTTTTTCGGTACTGTTTGTGCAAACAAGTCAATTTCATTGAAGTTCCGCTTTTCTTCATATGCCTTGAAGTCGGAGGAAAGCGTACTGTACATCCAAAAGTCGGCCAGCAGGAATACCAGTGCTGTGAGACAGAACTGTAGGATGCGTTTTTTTGTAAACATCGAATCATTCCGTTGGTACTACACACCCTGCAAGGTATGCTTGCAGGGTGGTAGGAAAAGCTAAATTACCCTAGGTAATTATCTCTTGTTTCCAATTTCATTGGTCCAGCGATCGAGCAGGCGGGTCTTGTTGACCGTATCGCCATCCCATGCCATATCCTCGTCAACCGTCTTGATCTCGGTGATGGAGAGAGCATCGGGGTGCTTGACTGCTCCGTTGGCGACCAGGACAACGTACCACTCGGTAAATGTCTGCTGGGCAACCGGGCTGGAGAGAATCCAGTCGTAGAGCTTCTTTGCATTGACGGTATCCTTGCCACCCTTCACCATGGACATGGAAGCCAATTCATAACCGGTACCTTCGGAAGGAGCGGTAATCACGATCGGGGATCCTGCAGCCTTGAGTTTGACCTGGTCATGGGCATATCCGATGGCTACGGGGATTTCGCCGGTTGCAACACTCTTGCCGGGGGCGGAACCGCTCTTGGTGTACTGGTCAATGTTCTTGTCCAGTGCCTTCATGTAATCAAACATCTTGTCTTCGGTGCCATAGATGTCGAGGATTGTGGTCAACACGTTGTAGGCCGTACCGGAGGAGTTCGGGTTTGCCATGCGGATATAACCCTTGTATTCCGGCTTAAGCAGATCGGCCCAGCTCTTCGGGGGTTGGATTCCCAGTTCCTTGGCACGGTCGAGGTTGGTGACAAACGTCAACGGTCCGACATACAAACCGATGTAGTAGTTCTCAGGATCACGGAATTGTGCCGGGGTATTGGCGGTATAGCGGCTTACGTACGGAGTGGTCAGGCCCTTGGATTTTGCGGTGATATGGTCAAGACCTACACCACCGACCCAGATGGAAGCCTGAGGATTGGCTGACTCAGCCTCGAGACGGGTTACAACCTCGCCGCCGCTGAGACGGACAAAGTTGACCTTGATACCGGTTTCCGCTTCGAAAAGCTGGAAGAGCTTGGCGGCAAGCGGTTCCTCAAGGGTCGTATAGGCATTCACGCTCCCAGAGGCTGCAGCAGGAGCAGCGACAGGTGCGGGAGCGGCTGGGGCAGGAGCAGCTGCGGGGGCGGCTTCCTGCGAACCCTGTGCAAACAGGGCTGGTACGAGCAAGGTCAATACCAACAGAATTGCGAGTGTTTTTTTCATTCTTTCCTCCAAATGTATACAGACTGTCCAGAAATTCTGGACCCATGCAACAATGATAGATGAATGCTAACCCCCCGTACTTGGCTCCGTCAAGTTAAATGAGAGCAAGGAAAAAATTGGTCAGATTATCGCAAAATCAGTCTATGGTAATCGACTTGGTTGACCACTGAAAAACCGGAAGTACGATAGAGATGCAGAGCCGGCGGATTCTCCGAGTCAACTTCCAAGGTGACGATTCGATAGGTGGTGAACAGCCGACCCAAGATGTGGGTGAGTAGATTTCTCCCATGCCCTTGGCCGCGATGGGGTTTGCGGATTACCACACCATGGATCATCGCCTGTTCAGGATTTTCCTCACGGCTGTTCACCATGCCCAGGTACTGATCCCCGATCCGGTAAAGAAAGCCTTTGCGACCGGATTGGGAGAGCAGGAAATCGACCTCTTCCGTGCTGGCCTGTTCGGACATTCCCATCTCGCTGATCAGTATGGCCTTTGCATGGTTACGATTGGCATGGCTGATTTCCTCTAGTACTCCCGGACAGTCCATCGCCTGCCAGTTTTGCTTCTTCAATACCATGACATATTCGCTACGTGCTATCTGGGGATATCGGGATTGCAGATAGGTGTGTGCCTTTTCGGCATTACGTTCACATTGGAAGAGTGCCTGCTCAAAGGCAAGCTGGCGGTAGACGGTCAACGCTTCACGCACCAAGGCAGAAAACCGTCCTTGACACTGGTAAGCTGGATGTGTGCCCCCGTTGAACTCCACCTCATGTGAATCGGGAAAGAATGCGCAGAGATAGCTGACCAGTTCATTCCCTTCATATCCCAGAAAGAAGCAGGGAACTTGTTTGTCATAATTGAGCTCATTGGAGAGAAAGGCTTCATTCTCCAAGGCTTCCTCAGCAAAACAAAGTTGCTGGACCCCAGTAATCTGGGTTTTTTGCTCCTCAGAAAGCGTGGTACATGGATATATGTGCATCAAAGCCAGTATATACCGAAAAAACACCGGTACATCCAGAGGTGTACCGGTGCTGTGTGAGCGAAAAGAAGGGAAATCAGGCCTTGATCAAATGAACGGCGAACCCGCTGAGCTCCTGCTCCAGGTAGCAGACCTTGATCCTTCCCTTGCCGTCCCTGCTGATCGTCTCTCCCTTGACGGTGAAGCCGAAGCGGCCGAGATAGGCGAGGGTACGCTCGATATCAAAGCATTTGAAACCGAGATGGCCCAATCTGCCGATGTACATCTTGGGCAGAACCTCAATGGTGGTGTCCAGGAACGTGGAGCTGTTGCCGACCTTCTTGATCATACCCAGGGCCTCGAGGCTTGCGATGGTCCGTTGTGCCTCGGCCTCGTTCTCGTTGTTGATGCCCAGATGTGCGAATTCCAGACCTTGGAGCGCTTTGACGGCATCCTTGCAGAGGTCGGTGATTGCCTGCCAGTTCTCGCTCTCGATCAACTCCCCCTTAACCATCCATGAACCGCCGACGGCCAACACGTTGGGCTGCTTGGCATAGGAGGCGAGGTTGGCAAGGCTGATGCCGCCGGTGGGCATGAAGGTCAGATTGGGGAACGGGCCTGCAAAGTTCTTGAGCATGTCCACACCACCGCTAACCTCGGCGGGGAAGAACTTGAGGGTAGTCATGCCACGGGAAAGTCCTGCCTCGATGTCGCTGGGGGTACAGACGCCAGGCACGATGGGTACGTTGTTCTCAAGGCACCAGTCGACCACGGTGGGATTGAAGCCCGGGGAAACAATGAAGCGGGCTCCTGCAGCGACCGCCTTCTTGGCGTAGTCGAGGTTGATGACCGTTCCCGCCCCTACGAGCATCTCGGGATATGCCTTGGAGATGCGTCTGATGGCCTCCTCGGCCGCATCGGTGCGGAAGGTGACCTCGGCGCAGGGAAGTCCCCCGTCGATCATGGCTTTGGCAAGGCCCTCGGCCTTGGATGCGTCATCAATTTTCACTACCGGTACGAGACCGATTTCGTGGATCTGTGCAAACAGTGCGTCATGCATACGATTCGCTCCTTTCTGGATTCCAAATATGAAACGATGTTTCAAAATATTATTGACAGACTCCAGCATACCTTCTATGATTCCAAATATCAAGAGGATATCTTTGTTCCCGGCAAAAATTGTAGGAGGCTTGTATGGGTAAGAAATATGTGACATTCGGTGAAATCATGCTTCGGTTGAAGTCCCCTGGACACGAACGGTTTTTCCAATCTCCCGCCTTGGAGGCGACCTTCGGAGGAGGGGAGGCCAATGTTGCCGTCTCTCTTTCCCTTTTCGGCAAGGATGCCAAGTTCGTAACCGCGCTTCCTGCCAATGCCATCGGTGAGGCTGCCGTGAGGGAAGTCCGCAAATACGGGGTTGACACCTCCTCCATCAAGATGACCAAGAATGGTCGGCTCGGTATTTACTTTTTGGAAACCGGCGCCAACCAAAGACCCAGCAGCGTCGTCTACGATCGTGCAGAAAGTTCCATCGCTTTGAGCAAGAGCTCTGATTTTGACTTCGCCTCCATCATGGCCGATGCTGAATGGCTGCATGTCACCGGTATTACCCCGGCAATCAGCCAGGACGCCGCCGACAGTTGCTTGGCTGCCATGCAGGAAGCAAAGAAATCCGGTGCAACCGTTTCCATCGACCTCAACTATCGCAAGAAACTTTGGAATTACGGAAAGAAGGCTCCTGTTGTCATGCGTGAATTGGTCAAATTCGCCGATGTCGTGGTTGCCAACGAGGAGGATATCCAGAAGTGCCTGGGAATCGAGGCCAAGGTGGATGTCACTAGTGGTGAATTGGATATCGAGGTCTACAAGCAGCTTACCGACGAAGTAAAGCGGCAATTCCCCAATGTTTCGGTGGTTGCCGTAACACTGCGCGAGAGCAAGAGTGCCGACCACAACGGTTGGAGTGCTGCCCTCAGCGGGAAGACCGGTTTTTATCTGTCCAAGCATTATGAGATCACCGATATCATCGACCGCGTCGGTGGTGGAGATTCCTTCTCAGCCGGATTGATCTATGCGCTGAGCGAATATGGTGATGATGAGCAGTATGTCATCAACTTTGCCGTTGCGGCTTCGGCATTGAAGCACTCCATCGATGGAGACTTCAACCTGAGTACGAAAGCGGAAGTGGAAGCTTTGTGCAAGGGCGATGGCAGCGGACGCGTTCAGCGGTAAACCAAGGTACCTTCTGTCAAAAACCAAAGGTGATGCAGGACGAAACTGCATCACCTTTATTGTTCTTTACCAAACCTTTACCTGACTTCCTTTGCATCTGTACCCAAGCTTCCTATCCTTGGGCCATACAACAAGTAAAGGAGTCAACTATGTATACAAAATCAATCATTCTGGTTCTCTTGGTGCTTTCCGTATTCACTTTCACGGTGACAGCGCAACCGCTTGAAGAGGTCCAGCCTGCAGCGGTAGTGGAAACCGCTTCCCCTGACAATGGCCTTCTGTACATGAGGGAGGAAGAAAAACTTGCCCGTGATGTGTATCTTGCCTTGTATGAGATCTGGGGAGCCCGCACCTTCCTCAACATTGCTCAGGCTGAACAACAGCATATGGATACCGTAGGGGCCTTGCTTGCCTCCCGTAATCTCGAGGATCCGGCTGCACAGACAACTTTCGGCGAATTCAAGAATCCCGATCTTGCAGATCTATACACCCAATTGGTGGAGAAGGGGAGCGTCTCCTTGGTACAAGCCTATCAAGTCGGAGCTCTCATAGAGGATCTGGATATCGCCGATCTGCAGTCCTATCTTGCACAGACCGAGGATGAGGCAGAAATTTGGGTCTACACCGCCTTGCTTCGTGGATCACAGAACCATATGCGTTCATTTGTCAAGCAACTTTCCCGGTACAACGAATCCTACCAGCCCGTCTACATAACGGAAGCCGAACTGGCCGCTCTGCTTTCTACCCGCTGAGCGGGTTCAACCATCTTTCTACGGGAGTGATAGGCAAACAATTCCTCGGTTGCCAACGCCAGTTTGGTGACCGAGAATTTTTTGCCTTCGGGAAAGAGGTAATAGGTATCATCCAAGGTGGAGAGATCGATGCAATCGCCCTTGCCGAAATAATCGTATTCGATATGGCAGGAGTACATTGAGAGGGCTGGTTTCACCAAATCCAGATGGTTGCCATCGAAATTGCCTTCCAGACGGAATCCCTGCATGTCATGGATGAGCTTTGCGTTTCCAAGGGGTATATACCCTTTCGCATTGGGGAGGGCATCCACCCTGACCTTGCAGGTGAATGAGTAGGCTCCCTGCTCGATCTGGCTACGTACTTGGGAACGCTCAAATTCATACCAATCGGGGATATGGGGAAATTCCGTCACCAAGGTGGTTTCATCAGCGGCTTTCTGTACAGATGTCAGCTCGCCGTATTCAGACATTTCCCATTGTTTATGGCAGGCTTTGCACCCGATCCTGTTTCCTTCGCTGTACATTGCATATTCAGTGAGGCAGTGGGGACATTGGTACAACGGTTTATGCAAACCCTCTGCACGCTGTGGATACTCGATGCGGATCCGGTTTTCTTTTTGCCATGCATACTCATCATAGATGAAAGCCTTGCGGATGGTTTCGTTGACCAAGGCTACCGATGCGTCAGCCAATTCATTTTCTGTGAACAACAAACTGTAATCGGCTTCAATTCGGTTGTTCCGCTTTTTCAGGTTCCACACAGGGCTGCTCAGGTAGTTTCCATGCATATTGAGCATCACCACAGGGACTCCCAGCAGTTTCGCCATCTTCCCCAGGGAATCGGGAAGCACCGCCGTAGTGCCGACCAGAGAGTACCGGGCTTCAGGATAGAGGGCGAGTACATCCTTGTTGACGGTCAGTACCTTTTTGATCTGGCGGATCAATTGCAGATCGTTGGTGAATTTCCGCTTGCAGATGCCTCCTGCATTCCTCAGCAGCCATTCCCGTTTGAGAAAGCCGTCTATGGCGACGACATAATTGGCCCGATGGGGAAACAAGGCGGCGGTGGTCACCTTGAAATCGATGAATGCATGGTGGGTGCACAGCAAAAGGAATGGAGGTTTGACTCCCTCCATACGTATTCGGTTGATTTTCAGATGGTGTTTCCCTACTTCAGGGTAACTGAGCAGCCAGGTCACCGGGCGGAGATACTGACGTTGCCTGATCGGTTTTCGTTTCATGTCAAACCGCTTTGCTTGCTGCAATCGTTCAAAACCAGTCATGCTCAGCCATCCTTTGCGTTCAGGGTAATTGTATCGTACAAGCAGTCAGGAAGAAGGGCAAGACAAAGTGTACAGTCATTGGACAAGCGTACGGTTTCCTGTATGATGTGGTGTATGAACCATACACCGCTTTATGCTTTGGCCAAGGCGTACATGCAAGCCGGCTTGGACGAAATTTTTTCTGAAAATGATCTGATCTGCGTTGTTGCAGAGGATGGCACCCCGTACTACGTATCCATTGCCCAGAATGCTTTCGCCGCCTACAGGGGAGAAAAGGGGCTGACCGGATATCTTGCCCTTTCCTTGGAGGAAGAGAGTGCCTCTGATCTCGCTTTCATGGACTTGCAGCAGGCACAGGAATGTCTGTTGGCGTTGCTTGACGCGCACAGCGAGGATTTGGAAGAACAGGAACTTGCTCAGATCAACGAAAGCAATGTCGCCTTCGAGGAAGGCAGTTACCCGCAATTCCGCAGTAAATTGCAATATCAGTACCCTTGGTACCTCTCAGAAGCCGAGCAGCGTGATCTTTGCCTGATCCTTGAGGCGATGCTGTTTGCCAAGACATACTTCGCCGATTACAAGAAACAAAGCAAACACCAATCGTTCTCCTATTGGCTCGATTCCTTGCGGTTGGAAGAAAGTGAGACCCATGAATACATACCCTGTCTGCAAAAGGCAGGGGAAGACTTCACGGTGACCGCCCGGGTACTGCAGGATGAGGCATACGGCTTTTCCTATCCGCAGGCCTATTTCACCGATGAGGAAAAGCAACTGTATTACAAGCGTATGAAGGCGAAGCCGGGAAAAGTATACTATCATGCAATCGGTTTGCTCAGTGAAGCCATGATGCCCGAGAAGGGTGAACGTCCTGTATTCCCCATCTTCAGTATGGTGTATGACCCCCAGCTGCATCAAATCCTGGATGTTTTCCTGGTGGAGGATTATGATGAGGAGCACGGCAAATTCGTCAGTCGACTCCTTGAGTTGTTCGAAGAGAACGGAAAACCACAGGCCATTCACTGTTTCGGCAAGCGTACACTCCCTCTGTTGAGCAAGCTTGGACCGCAGATCGGAATTATGGTGGTTGATGGTGGGGAGAACCAGGAGATGGATGCAATCATAGAAAATATGTTTGAGGAACTCTCCCAGGTGTATGATTCCCACGACCATGACCACCATCATCATGAACATGGGCCGGATTGTTCCTGTCACCATCATGGAGACGACCAAGAATAAGAGAGGGAGGTCGGCTGTGCGTTTGGGTGTAATTGCAGATGATTTTACCGGAGCCTCCGACATCGCCGGTTTTTTGGCCGACGGCGGAATGCGGACCATCATGTACAACGGTTTTCCCGCCAACCTTCCCAAGGACGAGGCGGATGCTTTGGTTGTGGGATTGAAGATCCGTTCCTGCACCGCTAAGGAAGCGGTGGACGAAGCGTTGCGTGCATTGCAATTCCTCCAGGATGTCGGGTGTGACCGTTTCTATTACAAGTATTGTTCCACGTTCGATTCGACGCATGAGGGGAATATCGGTCCGGTGGTCGATGCCCTGCTCCAGGCTTTGTCTCTTTCCTTTACGATCATCTGTCCTGCCCTTCCGGTAAACGGACGGACCGTCTGCCACGGCTACTTGTACGTCGATCACGATCTCCTTTGTGAATCGAGTATGGCCACCCATCCCTTGACCCCCATGACCGACGCCAAACTGTCCCGCTTGATGGAAGGCCAATTCTCCGGAAAAATCGGACATGTCTATTATCCTGCGGTGTTCTCCGGTCCAACCGCCGTACGCGCCCGCCTCGCTGCTCTTCAGGAGGAAGGCGTAACCTATGCGGTGATGGATGTGCTTCGCGACGAGGACCTCTCAGTCATCGCCGAGGCGACGACTGATATGAAATTGCTGAGTGGAGGTTCCGGATTGGCGATCGGTCTGACCGCCTTCCTCTCAAGCAAGGGGGGACTGAAACCCGCTGAGGGAGCTTCGTTTGTCCCTCGCAGGCAAAAGGGCGTGGTGATCGCCGGATCGTGCTCCCAACGCACCAATGAGCAGGTGGCCTCCTACCGGAAATGTGCCCCATCGCGCTTCATCGATGAAGCCTCATGCCTGCATGATGTACAGTACGCCCAAGTCTTGGCCGATTGGGTGCTTTCGCATCTGGATGGTGAGTATTTCCCCCTCTTGTATGCAACCAAGACGCCGCAGCAACTGAAAAACAGCAAGGCGACGTTCGGTGAGGAATCGGTTGCACAAGCCATCGAGAAGGTTATTGGGACGGTGGCCTCGCTTTTGCATGCTGAAGGCGTCGGGACCTTTCTTATTGCAGGGGGGGAAACCAGCGGGGCGGTTGCCGCCGCATTGGGAGTGTACGGCTATACGATCGGGTCACAGATAGACCCTGGGGTTTCCTGGCTTCAGGCCTTGGATGACGATACCTTGCAGTTTGCCTATAAATCAGGCAATTTCGGCTCTGTTGATTTCTTTGTGAAAGCCCAGCATATGTGCAGATGAAAAGGAAGAACCGCTCATGATATTCTCCACCGCATTCGCCGCCGTATTTCCGTTGTTTGCCAAAATTGCCATCGGGTATGGGATCAAGACATCCCGTCTGTTGTCAGAACGGTCCTTGCGGGAAATGAATGCATTGGTCTTCAAGGTGTTTCTACCGACCCTGTTGTTCTCCAATATCTATAAAACTGATTTCAGTACCATCGAATCCTATCATCTGCTCTGGTATGCCTTGGTCGTGGTGGTCATCATGTTTCTTACCTACCTGTTGGTCATCCCCAGATTTGTTGCTGACAACCATCAACGGGGTGTCGTGGTCCAGGGAATCTGCAGAAGCAATTTCATTTTGTTCGGAATTCCCATGGCTGCAACACTCTATGGAGGAGTGAGTGCGGGTCTGGCCTCCTTGCTGGCCGGTATCGTGGTTCCGATGTTCAATATGCTCAGCGTCATCGTCTTGGAATATTTCCGGGGGCAAAAACCTGATTACCGCAAGATGCTCAAAGGTGTAGTCACCAACCCCATCATCCTAGGAGGTCTTCTGGGTAGTGTCTTCGCCTTGACGGGCCTTCGATTTCCCGCCTTGGTCGAACAAGCCGTATTCGAGGTGGCGGATATCGCCACCCCGCTTGCATTGATCATTCTCGGCGGTTCGGTAACCTTCTCCTCGGTCAAGCACAATCTCAAGCCCTTGGTCATCGCCGTACTGAATCGGTTGGTCATCGTTCCCGCCATCGGTTTGGGTGTTTCCATCCTGCTCGGATTCCGGAACCTGGAACTCATTCTGCTGTTGGCGATGTTCGCTTCCCCTGCAGCGGTATCTTCCTACACCATGGCCCAACAGATGGACGGAGACGCAGATCTGGCAGGCCAGATCGTCGTCTTTTCCACCCTCATTGCATTGGTAAGTCTGTTTCTCTGGATTTCCCTCTTGATGGCGCTCCGGTACATGTAGGCTATTGCCGGTCACCCCGTTCGGGCACGATGCAGATGAAGACGAACTTCTGTTCACCAGCATTGGAAATCTGATGATCGATGTCATCAGGAATGTATGCCACCGAACCTGGGACCAACGGGTAATCCTTGCCGTCCATGAGCAAATTTCCCTTTCCTTCGACTGCATAGATGATATGCTGCCAAGGGTGGGAATGATGCGGGGCGGAGCCTCCCGCATCCAAGGTGAACATCCGCATCACATGATCCTTCCAGCCTTGTTTTGGACCCACCAGAATTTGTTTCTGGACCTTTTCTGCTATCTGCTTTTTTTCTATTGCATCCCTATGGGAAACCATCATGACGACTCTCCTTTGTTTCAGCGTTTGCCGCTGAGGCAATCCAATACGTAATCGGTACGCATTCCCGATTCTCCGGTACTCGGACAAGTTCCTCTCCCCAGAAGTTCGTCGACCACGGTCTGGATCAATGGTTGGGCTACATGCTGGGGAGGACTCGGAACATTGATGACTTCAATGCCCTCGTTCGTAGTGATCGTAATCGGCGCTGCGATGTCCAGCACAGAATAGGATAGGTCTCCGTTCTGGAGATGGATGGTGGTTGTATCCTCATCCCTGAATGAATCGAAACACCAAATTCCGGTACCCGCCACACCTTGCTCGGTCTTGAAGTACCCATGCACCATATCATCCGCTGCATAGACCTTGCTTTGGTTCAAACCCTCCCCCTTCGCCTCAATGACGGGACCGAAGAACCAGTCGATGAGATCGAGGGCATGGGATCCGACATCGTGGAATTTCCCCCCTCCCGAAACTTCGGGACGGACACGCCAGGTTCCCCCGTTCTTCCTATCCTCGTCCTTGATCGCCTGTTGCATGAGAATATGCACAGCGCGCACCTTCCCAAGCCTACCGCTCTCCAGAATTTCCTTGATCATGCGATATTTAGGAAGAGCCCTTCGGTAATAGGCGCTGAAGAAGGGAATGGCATGCTGCTTGCAGTACTCTACCATCTCCTTGCTTTGCCCGTAGCTCATCCCCAATGGTTTTTCACAATACACCGGCTTGCCGCTTTGGGCGACCATGAGCGTGTACGCGTAGTGTGTATCTGGGTGGGTGGCGATGTAGACGGCATCGACTTCGGGATCATTGATGAGCGCCTGGGCGTCATCATACCACTTGGGAACCCCGTGCCGAAGCGCATAATCGGCGGCGAGCTCCCCATTGCGACGCATGACGGCGACCAGTGCCGAGCCTTCCGCCTTCTGCAATCCAGGTCCACTCTTCACTTCGGTCACCGATCCACAACCAATCATTCCCCAACGGATAGTCTGCATATGCTTCCCCCTTACCCGTGATGGTACTCTAGAGTCTGAAAAAAAACATCCCCGGAAATCCGAGGATATTCATCAATTATTCGGGGGTATACCCCAACAACTTGGAGAGGCTTGCACACGCATCTACGATTGAGGTCGTGATGTGCTGCTTTTCCTCAGGATTGAACCTGAACAATGGCCAGGAAACACTCATTGCGGCGATGACCTTC
Source organism: Sphaerochaeta sp. (assembly GCF_050256055.1). Classification (NCBI taxonomy): domain Bacteria; kingdom Pseudomonadati; phylum Spirochaetota; class Spirochaetia; order Spirochaetales; family Sphaerochaetaceae; genus Sphaerochaeta; species Sphaerochaeta sp. The sequence goes on from NZ_JBFWIJ010000001.1 coordinate 146,656, forward strand.
CCGGTATAGTCCCTGATCGGGGATCCTATGCACAAGGTTCCCATCTCATGTTCCTCGTTGTCTTCAGCCCACCCCTGCGCCTTGATGCGCTTCAGTTCGCTAAGCAACGTCAATTCATCCCGGATGGTATTCGGTGTGAACGGCTTGAGATGGACGTTCCTCAAGTAGGAACTCAGTTCATTTTCACTCATATCACTGAGAAAATTCTTTCCGATCGCCGTACAGTAGAGAGGGATGGTCTTGCCGACCCTCGAGTACATGCGGATGGTGAAGGATGATTCCTTTTTCAGGACATACACCGCCTCATTCTCTTCCAAGACACCCATGTGAACCGTCTCGCCCAATTCCTCGCAGAGGCGTTGGGCGATCGGGTTCGCAACATGGATCAGGTCTATGTGTTCCAGCCCATGGGAGCCCACCGAGAACATCTTCAGCGTCAGACTGTACAGATCGCTGGGATCCCGATAGACATACCCGAGGGTGACCAACGTCGAAAGAAACCGAAGGAGGGTGGCTTTGGGCAACGCGGTCTCTTTTGCCAAACTTTCCAGATTGATGCTCTGGTGCTTGGAAAGGGTTTCCAAGATGGCGATGGTTCTGATAACCCCGCTGGTTTGTTGTTTCTCGCTGCCTGCTTCCGTTTCTTTCTTTCCCATTCGATCAGCCCTCAAAATATGCCTTGGCATTGCCGAAGGAAATGTTCTGCACGACCTTACCCAACATATCCATATCGTAGGGTACTTCACCTTCCTCAGCCCACGTACCGAAGATATTGCAGAGAATCCTTCGGAAATACTCATGCCGGGAATAGGAAAGGAATGAACGGCTGTCGGTGAGCATACCGATGAAACGGGGCAGCAAGCCAACGTTGCCCAGGATCTTCATCTGCTCTTCCATACCATCCTTGTGGTCGGCGAACCACCAGGCGGAGCCCAGTTGCATTTTCCCGGGGATTCCATCCTGATAACACCCCATCAAAGTGGCCAGCGTATAGTAGTCCTTCGGATTCAGCGAGTAGAAGATCGTCTTGGGGACCTCATGGGTCTGCGAAAGGTTGTTCAAGAAGGCTGACAGCGATTGGGCAAGTTCCTTGTCATGCGAAGCATCAAAGCCGGTATCGGGCCCAAGCTTGTTGAACATGAGACCGTTGTTATCCCTGATGGAAGCAAAGTGGAGTTGCATTGCGATGTCCCGCTTTGCATATGCACGGGCGAGATGCGTCATCACATAGGTCTTGTAAGCCTCCACTTCCTCGTGCGAGAGTGTCGCACCGGCAAGCTTCTTGGAGAAGATGGCGTTGACTTCGCTTTCGCTCTTGAAGACTGACGGAGCGGTGATCAAGGCATGGTCGGAAGCCTTGCATCCCATGCTGACAAAGAAATCAAGCCGCTTGATCAGGGCCTGGACCACATCCTCAGCGTTCTGGATGTGCAGACCTGCAGCCTTTCCCAGACTCTCAATGTAGGAGAGGAAGGTTTCCTTCTCAATATTGAGGGCCTTGTCCGGGCGATAGGAAGGAATAACCTTCGCAGGAAAGTCCGTCTGGGAAGCGATGACCTTGTGATACGCAAGATCGTCAGCTGGATCATCGGTCGTTCCCACCGCATACACCTTGAACTTCTGCATGATACCACGTACCGAAAGTTCCTCATTCTCCTTGAACTGCCGGTTTGCTTCTTCGTAGATTGCCTTGGCGTTCTTGGTGTTCAGTACCTCATGAATCCCGAAATACCGTTGGAGCTCAAGATGGGTCCAGTGATAGAGGGGGTTGCCCAAGGCATTCTCCATCGTGGAAGCCCACGCCATGAACTTGTCGAACGGATCGGCGTCCTTGCCGGTAACCAGTTCCTCGGGAATGCCGTTGGCCCGCATGGCCCGCCACTTGTAGTGGTCGCCGCCGAGCCAAGCATCGGTGATCGTGGTAAAGCGCTTATTTTCTGCAATTTCCTGGGGATTGAGATGACAGTGATAATCGAAGATCATCTCATCCTTGGCATAGTCATGGTAGAGAGCTTGAGCTGTCTTGGTCTGCAACAAGAACTGTTCGTCCATAAACTTCTTCATTGTGTTTCTCCTACGTGAAGCTGTCCTAGAGGATGACTCCATCCTTGAACAGCGATATTTCTGCGTACCCATTCTCTTCGTTCTTCGTCTGCATCTCTCCGCTGGCCACTGCCTGGATGAGAGAGAGGAAGTCGGAGAGCACCGTGTCATTATCTTCCTTGAGCAGTCTTCCTGCATCGAAATCAATCCAATTCGCTTTCTTCTCAGCAAGCGGCGAGTTGGAGGAAATCTTCACCGTCGGCACCGGAGCGCCGAGCGGAGTCCCCCTTCCCGTAGTAAAGAGGATGATGTGCGATCCGCAGGCGGTGAGCGCTGTGGTGGAGACAATGTCGTTTCCGGGACCGGAAAGCAGGTTCAGCCCCCGGGTGCGTACCTGCATCCCATAGGACAAAACGTCGGTGACGATGGCTTGCCCCCCCTTCTGGATGCACCCGAGGCTCTTGTCCTCAAGTGTGGAGATACCGCCCGCCTTGTTGCCCGGAGAAGGGTTTTCATACACAACCTGATCATGCTTCACAAAGTACTGTTTGAAGTCGTTGATCAAGGAGACGGTCTGTGTATACACCGTTTCATTTGCTGCTCGATTCATCAACAGTTGTTCCGCTCCGAACATCTCGGGGACCTCGGTCAGGATTCCGGTGCCGCCCATGGCGGTCAAGGCATCACAGAATCGCCCAACCAAGGGGTTTGCCGTGATTCCGCTCAAGCCATCCGAGCCCCCGCATTTGAAACCGACGATCAGGTTGTCCATCCCCATCGGTTCCCGCTTGTCCTGCTTCAATGTCTCATAGAGTTCATGCAGCAATTGCTTGCTTGCCTCAAGTTCATCATCGACTTCCTGGGTGGTGAGGAATTTGACCCGGTTTGGATCGACTTCCCCCACCAAGGCCTTGAAGGATTCGGGGGTGTTGTTCTCACAGCCGAGGGAGAGAACAAGCACGCCGCCGGCGTTGGGATGATGCACCAGATCGGCAAGAATGGTCCTGGTAGCCTCATGGTCGTCGCCCAACTGGGAGCATCCGTACGGGTGTGCCCAGACATGGATGCCGTCATAGGAAGCTGTCCTGGGAAGATTTGCCTCCGCCCAGCTGACCAGGTTTTCTGCAACCTTGTTGACACAGCCGACGGTCGGGACGATCCACAGTTCATTCCTGATGCCGATCTTCCCGTCTTTCCTACGGTAGGCCTTGATGGTGGGGACTTTGTGCGCCCACTGTTTCTTGCGTTCCTGTTCCTTCTGCTGGAACTGGGCGGCAAGATCTCTATCATACCGATATTCGGCGGTCTCTGAAAGCAAGGTCACGATATTGGAGGCATGCACATGCTCCCCAATACCGATGGCTGTCTTCGCGGCTCCTATGGGAGCTCCGTATTTGATGACCGGTTCATCCTTGGCCAACTGCTTGAGCGCAAACTTATGGCCCCGGGGAATGTCTTCGGCAAGGGTGATGGAAACACCCGATACCTCGACGACTTCCCCTTTACTCAGATCCTGGATGGCTACGGCCACCGAATCCTCTGGATGTACCTTGACGAACTTGCGTATCTGCATGAAATCTCCTTTTTAGAGAGCCTGCAAGGCTTGTTGCATGCCTACCGTCCAAATGGAGGTGAGGTCAGCCTCTACCGATTCGGTCAAACCGGCAACGGTACTCAGGTCCTGTGCCCACCATTCTGTACGGGAGAGGACCGCTTTGGCAAGGCGTGCAGCCTTTTCCTCGGTCGTTCCTTTTTTTGCATACTGTTCTGCGAAGAAAGCAAGGATTTCCGGGCTGTCCTGGATCAGATAGGTCTGGCCGTTGCGGCTTCCCTTCAGTGCCGCCCCTTCGTATTCGGTTCCTTCATAGAAGCTGATCAATGCGGCAAGCGCGAAGACCAGACGCTTGGGAAGCTTGTGTTCCTTTTTCAGATACCCAAGCAATGAAGGAAGGTCACGGGTCTTGAACTTCGAGACAGAGTTGAGGGAGATGCTCAAAAGCTGGTGGGGATTGTACGGATTCTCGAACCGCTCGAGGACATCCTTTGCATAGGTTTCCAGCTCTTGCTTGGAACCATCCATCGAAGGGATGATTTCCTCGAAGATGCCCTCGTACATGAAGGGATAGAGCAACTTCTTGTCCGCGATGCAGTCCTGCACTGTTTCCAGACCGGCCTGATAGGCAGCAAGGACGCTCATGGTATGGGCTCCGTTGAGGATGCGTACCTTGCGGGTGCGGTAGAAACTCATGTCGTTGGTCCATACGACGTTCAATCCGGCTTTGTTGAACGGAAGTTCGTCCTCATGGTAGTTCTTATGGCATTCGATGACCCAAAGGTGGAAGATTTCGGCAGCATCCAGAAGGTTGTCCTGGTAGCCGAGTTTCTCACACAGCTGCGGTGCTTCCGCCCTCGGGTAACCCGGGACAATGCGGTCGACCAGGGAGTTGGTGAAGTCACAGGCTTCGTCAAGCCATGCATGGAAGTCCGCTTCGAGATTCCATTCGGTGGCATATTGTTTGACGATCCGCTTCAGGTTGTCCCCATTCTTGTCGATCAATTCGCAGGGAATGAAGATCAAGCCTTTGTCCTTCGCCCCGTTGAAAGCCTGGTACCGCTTGTAGAGGAAGGAGCATACCTTGCCGGGAAAGGATGTCTGCGGGGCATCATCCAGCTGGTCACCCGCATGATAGGCGATTCCTGCCTCGGTTGTATTGGAAATGACGAACCGAAGATCCTCGCTTTTGGCAAGTTTGAGGTACGCTTGGTAGTCTTCGTTCTTGTACGGGTTCAGACAGCGGCTGACACTGTTTATGGCCCGGTATTCCTCGACGGTCTTTCCGCTTTGGACGCCCCTGAGGACGGTGGTGTACAGACCTTTCTGGTCGTTGATCATATCGGCAAGACCGCGGTCAAGCGGCTGGACAAGTACGACATTCCCGTTGAAGTCGGTCTTCTCGTTGAGGATGTCGATCATCCAATCAACGAAGGCACGAAGGAAGTTGCCTTCGCCGAACTGCAGGATCCTTTCCTTTCTTTGAACGGGTTGATGAATACTGGTAATTGGTTGCATGGTGTAGTCTCCTTTGCGGTATACGTTCAATGTATGGTTTTTCTTCCATATAATACCTGCGCCATGATCGCGCAGGTGCTTTGCTGGAATACGATGCCAAAAATGACGGGGAGTGCGGATTCCGGGGGAAAATAGGCAATCGCCAGCACCAAAGCCGCGCTGATGTTGCGCATTGCTGTGGCAAAGGTGATGCTTTTGCTTTCCTCGACGCTGAGTCCTGCGATTTTTCCCAGATAGTGACTGATCGGATAGCCAGAAACAGCCAGCAGGGCGCTGGCCAATGCGATGGGCAGGTACAGCCAGCTCGCGTTTTCAAGCAACCGGTCCGCAACTTGGGATGTATTGATGACGATGATGAAAAACAGTCCGATTTTCGAAAAAGGGCGAAGGCACGGAGCAACATGGTCGTTTACCCTGCCCTTGGTGAGGTTGTTGATCAGGATTCCCGCCATGGAGGGAAGCACTACCATCAAGAGCAGGGAGATCATCATCCCGGTGGTGTTGATCTGCACCGAGGTCCTTGCGAGCAATCGGACGGTATACGGAGTGGTAAGGGGAGCAAGTATGGTGGAGATGAGAATCAGGGTAAGGGAAAGCGCCCCGCTTCCCTTGTAGATGCTGCTCCAGATATAACCGGTGACCGCAGTCGGGATTGCCATGAGGAGAATCAAGCCGGTTATGATCGCTTCCTGATGGGGGAACAATAGGTTTGCCACTGTCCAGGAAAGCATCGGCATGATGAAATTGGCTCCAAGGATGAAGATAAGAATCGTCTTGGGACGACGGATGACCTTGAAAAAATCGCCTGAACTGATACCCAATCCACCAATGAAGGTAATGAGTGCGAACAGGTAGGTGACCGATGGTTTCATCCAAGCAACCAAGGAACCGAGAAGCAGGCCCAAAATAACCCCGCTGGGGGTAAGGATCGGCATAATCCTTTCCAAATGATAGTTCAGGCGTCTGAGCCCTGCCTCGATGGGTTGAAATTGAAACATCGTTCCAAATCATACTCTTCTCCTTGTTGGACTGTCAAGCAAGAAGAACCTATGGTATAGTAAGACAGTTTGTGAAGGAGTTGAATTGTGGCTGCGCAACACCCGGATAGAATTGGGCTGGTCCTTGCTTCCATTCATACTGGAGCCTCGAACGGGCTCTGGTCGGAAATTGCGCGACTCGCCCAGCAATCCGGACGTGCCTTGTTTGTCTTTCCCGGAGGGAGGCTGGAATGCAAGGAAACCCAGGAATACCTTCGCAATGCAATCTATCCCTTGGTGAATACGGAGAACCTGCAGGGTGCCATCACCTGGGCATCGACACTCGGGGGGTCGGTGCGTATAGAGGAGGTCAAGGAGTTCCTTGCCGATATGGCTCCACTTGCGTGTGTGACCATCGGGATGAAACGGGAAGGAAGCCCTGCCGTCTCCTTCGATGCATATGCAGGCATACAGAGCATCCTCTTGCATTGCATCACCAAGCACCATGCAAAAAGAATCGCCTTCATTCGCGGGCCGGAGAATCATGATTCAGCGCAAGACCGATATCGTGCCTATTGTGATACCTTGGATCAGACCGGCCTTATGTTCGATCCCCGGCTTATCAGTGACCCGTTCCCCTGGACTGAAGGAGCAAAAGCCTTGGATCAGCTGATGGAGGAACGTTCCCTGATCCCCGGTAAGGATTTTGATACTCTTTCCTGCAGTAGTGACATGATGATGTTTGATGCAGGAAAACGACTTGAGGAGAAGGGGTATCGCATTCCGGAGGACGTACGGATACTCGGATACAACGACAGCAGTGAAAGTCATTTGTTGAAGGTGCCTTGTACCACGGCCCGGCTTCCCGTAGCAGAACTTGCCCAGATGTCCTTCACCCTGCTGGGAAACCTTCTGGAAGAGGAGTCTTCCTCGGTGTTTGACATCCTGCTTCCTTCCATGCCGGTGATCCGGCGTTCGTGCGGATGCGCCTATTCCTTGGGTTCCGAGGAGCAAGCCCGCCAGGTAGTGGGGACGAGTTCGTCGTTCCGTGCCTGGATCATACAGAATTTCGGTTTGGATGAGTCGGAAAGCAGTGAACGGGATTCGCTTTTGTTTGGATCGGAGAACTGGGACGATGCCCGGTATTATTCCATGGTCGAACAGCTTTCCTACCGCTTTCTTGACCGTGGCGGCGATCCCAACCTGCTCTCCGAGGCTTTGCATTGGTATTGTACCTTCTTTGCCTCCGACCAATTCAAAGCAACCCGGGCCAATCAGATCCGTGATCTTTTCCTCCGGCAACGGGATCTGGTAGCCCATGAGCACGCCTATGCCCTCTCGATGCAGGCGAAACGGCTCAATGCATTGAAGTGCGACCTGCTGACCGTACGCAGCCTCTCCTCGATACCAAGCTTGCTGGAACAGCATCTCAAGGGTTTGGGAATCAAGTCAGGCTATCTGGTACTGCATGAAGACGACAAGAACAGCCTCTTCATAGGTGGATATGATGAGAAGGGGATGGATGAAGGCCAGCAACGTTTTCCCAAACAACGATTGCTTCCTTCTGCTTTGCAGGAGAATTTGGAAGCGGGTGTCTATGTAATCGAGCCGCTTTTCATGGATAATCAGCCGCTGGGATATGTGATGGTGCAGACCACCTTGTTCAGCGGCAGTGTCATGGAGGAATTGAGAACCGCATTGAGTTCTGCGGTCAAGGGTGCGTTTCTTCTGGAGGCCGCCAATCGGGCAAGGGAGGAAGCTGAACGTGCCCAGCGGTCACGAACCGAATTTCTCGCCAATGTCAATGAAAGTTTGCGATCTCCTTTGGAAGCCTTGCTGGCTTTGGCGAACCAGAGTGAAGGATCGCTTCGGGATTCCATGCAGCAGCAATTGCAGGCGGCTACCCATCTGTTGGATCTGACGCTTTCCCATAGTGGAGAGTTGGAATTGGAAAAGAAGCTGTTCAACGCTCGAATCCTGCTTGATGGCCTGAGGACAAAAACCAGTGGACCTGACCGTTTGCCGATGCTCTACGGGGATGACCACCGTCTGATCCAAGCCTTCCATATCGTCTACGACCATATACGGAAAGAAGCGGAAGAGGTTTGCTTGGACGTGCAATTCCAAGCCGAGGGAGTGTTGTTTGCCTTTTCCTCTTCACGCTCGACCTGGCAGGCATCCTTGGGGAAACAGGATCCAAGCCTCTCGTTGGCCCAGCGTATCGTCCTGATGAGCGGTGGGTTGGTCTTCCTCAAGGAGAACAGTATTCTGCTTCGTCTTCCCTGGCCCGCTCTTGAAGGGGAAAGTCAAACCGCTTCTACAATGGTATTGTACTATCTTGCTTCCGATCAGGAAGATTCAATTCCCTCCTTGTTTGCACCCACGTTCCCTATGCAGTTTGTGAAGGCTTCCACGTTGGATACCCAGCATCTGTCTTCACTCGAGGGAGGGGTTCTGGGATGGGATGGAAGCAGACAGACCAGTGAATTGCAGATTCTTTTGAATCAATTGATGCAGCACCCCCGTCTGGCAAAGGCTCCTTTTGTTTGTTTCCATGCGCCCCAGGGGTATGAGAATCTGGGTGCAGCTTTGACTTCCTCTCTGGTCGGGCAACGTTCCAAAGGCGTTCTGGTCATCACCGGAGGAGTGGACGTCCATATTGCCCAAACCCTGGGTATGGGGGATAAGGTGGTGGAATGCACCCCTGCCGAGCTTGTGACAATCTGTCGCTCGCAACCGGTCGGCTTGCTTATCAGCGATGTGTTTTCACCCCAGTTGTTTGAGGAAGTACGCAAGCACATTGCCTCGCCGATTGTCCTGATCCGTGACCGCTGGACCATGGATGAGGCAGAGCAGGTGAGTTTGATCCCCCGCTTGGTCATCGCCCATCGCTGTGTGATGGACAGCAGTGAGTTTCTGGCCAGATTGGTATCGTTGTTGGTGCGCCAGGAAGTGCTTCCCCCGTTGACGGGAGCATTGGTAAAGCGGGCGGTCTCCTATCTTGGGGAACATGCTACCGGACAGATTTCCCGATGGCAATTGGCAGAAGCGATCAATGTCAGCGAAGATTATCTGACCCGCATCTTCCGTAAGGAATTGGGATTGTCCCCATGGGACTATCTGAACCGACACCGCATCTGCCTGGCTACGGCGCTGCTCAGACAGACCACCCTCACGATCAACGAAGTTGCGAGCCAGACCGGTTTTCAGGACCAAGCCTATTTCTGTCGGGTGTTCAGGAAGATCAAAGGCATGGCTCCCACCAAAATTCGTACAAACGAGAGGTAAGCGTTTCAGCTTGACAGAGTCGTATCGTCGATCTAATATATCGCAGTGCGATGTATAGCGCTTCGATATAAGGTGGTTGTATGGATGCCCATATCAGGAAAGTCTATATCCCGATGACCGAAACCGGTTTCTACATTCTCCTTTGCCTTCAACAGGAAATGCACGGGTACAGCGTCGTGCAGAAAGTGAAGGCCCTGACGGGTGGGGAAGTGTTGCTCAGTCCGGGCACCATGTACGGCAGTCTTTCCAAAATGGAGAAGGATGGATTGATTCGTTTCATCAGGGAAGAGGAGAAACGGAAAATCTACGTGATCACCGAATTGGGAAATGAAGTCCTAGAGAAGGAGAAGGAGCGGATTGCTCGACTCTATCGGACCATGAGGGAGGTACAGGTATGAAAGATCGGAAACGGGAGTTCAGGATTTTTACCATTGTCGAGTATGAAAAGGAACAGGAGTACCTGCGCGAGCGACATAACAACGGTTGGAAGCTGGTGCATCTTACCTTTCCCGGTTTCTATCTGTTTGAGGCGTGTGAACCGGAGGATGTGGTCTATCAACTGGATTACCACAAGGAGGGGCTCGGATCCCAAGCCTCCTATGTGCAGATGTTCAAGGATTGTGGATGGGAGTATCTGTTCGACTTCATGGGATACAGCTATGTCAGAAAGAGTATGGCGACGATGCAAGGTGAAGAGGAAATTTTCAGTGATGATTCGTCCCGTCTCGACTTCATCGACCGTGTGTTCAAAGGCCGGATGATACCGCTGCTCATCCTGTTTCTGTTGGTCATTCTCCCGCAAACCATCCTGCAAGGCAGCTTCTCCGGTTCGCATTTCAACCATGTTTTGTTTTTCCTCTACCTGGTGTTGCTCGTCCTGTACATTTCCATCATCATCCGGTTTGCCGTGCAATATCATACATTGAAACATCGAACATAGGCTATGGTATGCAGTGAATGCGTGCTCAATGCCCAGCTCTTGGGGAAAACTTTCGCTAAAAATGTCGGAAAAGTGCAAGAGCCTCCCTGCATAATACCCTTCTACTTGCCCTATGCTGAAAAAGCGAGGATGGAGTGTGTATGGTAGGAAAAACTGGCAGCAAGCAACTGATGAGGGAAATCAAGCGACATAGATCGGTCTATGCACTGTTGGTGATTCCCCTTGTCTATTACATAACATTCAAATATGTCCCCATCTTCAATGGACAGATTGCATTCAAGGATTACATGGCTTTGGATGGGGTGCTTGGCAGTCGTTGGATCGGGCTGCAACATTTCAGGACATTCATCAAATCGTATTATTTTGTGGAATTGCTTCGCAATACCCTGATGTACAGTATCGGGAAGCTGGTGTTCAGCCTTCCTTTGGCTATTGTACTGGCGATCGCCCTGTATGAAAGCAACCGCCCGCATTTGCGCAAGGTGGTGCAGACGCTTGCCTATCTTCCCCACTTTCTTTCCTGGGTCATCATGTATGGAATCCTGTTGGCTTTGCTCGCCCCAGGGGATGGCATCCTCAACGACATCATCAAAGCCTTCGGAGGAAAAGGGCTTGATTTCCTTACCAATACCAGTGCGTTCCCCTGGATCGTCATTTTCAGCGATGCCTGGAAGGAAATAGGATGGAGTGCCATCATATTCATCGCGGCGTTGATGGGTATCGATCCTTCGCTGTTCGAGGCTGCACTGGTGGAAGGGGCGAATTCCTGGCAACGGGTCCGGTACATCACCCTGCCTTCCATACGTCCTGTGATAGTCATCGTGGTGTTACTTCGTCTCGGGACCATTCTGGATGCAGGATTCAATCAGATTTTCATGCTTTACTCGACACCGGTGCTCTCGGTTGCCGACATCATCGATACCTGGGTCTACCGTCAAGGCCTGCTGGAATTCCAGTTTGGGCTTGCCACCGCCGTCGGTTTGTTCAAGGGGGTTATCGGCATGTTCCTGATCCTTGCTTCCAACCGATTGGTCAAACGCTTCGGCGGCAACTCGTTGTACTAGGAGGACGGGCATGAAAGCGCAAAAGAGAGCAAGTCGTTATACCTCGGTCGCAGTCAAGCCGACTGCTGCAGACCATGGTTTCAACCTTCTGGTGGATATATTTTTGGTGGCATTGCTGGTGATCATCGCCGTCCCGCTTTGGAGCACGATCACCTTGTCGTTCCGTCCGAATGATTATATCGGAAACAATCTCGAAGGAATGTTCCTTGTACCTTGGAAATGGTCCGGTTCCGCCTACAAGGCATTGTTGGGTAATGCGGGTTTCATTCTTGCCTTCTCCAACAGCATCAAGATTTTGATCGGAGGCGTGGCAACCGCTTTGTTGCTGACCATCCCGCTGGCCTATGTCCTTTCCATACCGAGTTTGCCGGGAAGACGATACCTGAATTTGTTGATCATCATTCCCTACGTATTCAATGTCGGAATGATCCCCACTTACCTGTTGGTCACCAATCTCGGTCTGATCGACAAGTTGGTTGCGGTTTTTCTTCCCGGAGCTGTCAGTACCTACAATTGCTTGATCATGCGTTCCTTCTTCGAGGGTATTCCCAATGAGTTGAAGGAATCTGCACGGATAGATGGGGCTTCGGAGATCCAGGTGTTGCTTTTGATCATCCTGCCGCTCTCGAAAGCCATCATCATGACCATCGGTTTGTTCTATGGAGTCGCTTTCTGGAACGACTTCTTCCATGCAATGCTCTACCTCAACAGCAACCAGCTGCAACCGCTTCCAATTCTGCTGCGCAATATTCTGATGGCCAGTGGCATGAACGAATATGTGGAAGTGAATGCCTTCGGTGATGCTCCGATTGCAGCCATCAAAGCCGCTTCGGTATTCATGAGCGCCATCCCGATGGTCATTGCCTATCCGTTCATCCAGAAGTATTTCACCAAGGGGACTCTGCTGGGAAGCGTCAAAGGCTGAACCTGCTTCCCGGTATGATTCGTACATATTCGGTATCGGTAATTCCTAAGGAGGATTTGTTATGAAAAGACAGGTATCTGTATGCATCGCATTGATCGCGTTGCTTTCTCTTGTCTCCCTGCCGGTTTTCAGCCAGGGAACTTCTGAGCCGGCGAAGGCCGCCGGTCCTACGACCATCGAATTATGGTATGGCGCTGCCATCACTGAAGCCGGACCTCCGCCGTCCGACTGGGTTGGATTTCAGATCATCAAGGACAAGTTGAACATCGACCTCAAGCTGACGGCGCTTCCTTCCAATGAAAGCGATCAGGATGTGAAGATCCAAGCAGCCGCTGCTGCCAACAATCTGCCTGACCTGTTCATGGTTCGCCGCGATGTCCTGACCCGTTTGGTTCCCCAGGGCTTGGTTGCCCCGGTTGACGACATGTATGCAAAGATGCCGATCAGAACGGCAAACCACTATGATGCAGTCAGCCAGAACCATGCAAAATTCAGCGGGAAGTCATATGGCCTTGCCGATCCCGGTTCCATCATCAAGAATGAGGGACTTCTGATCCGCAAGGACTGGTTGGACAAGCTTGGATTGAAGGTGCCTACGACCACTGATGAACTGATGAATGTCATGCGTGCTTTCACCTTCAAGGATCCGGACGGAAACGGAAAGGATGACACCTACGGATATGGTGCGTTCCAGGAGATCAACAACTTCGAGGCATGGCCCGGCCGCCGTCTCGAACCGATTTTCGGAGCCTTCGGAGCCGATGGAACATGGGATATGACTGCTGCGGGTGCTGGGTTGGTCGTGCTCAAGCCGGAATTCTATGATGCCATGGCGTATCTGAAGCAGATGGTCGACGAAGGGGTCATCGACCCCAACTGGCTTGCCTATAAAAAGGACGACTTCCGTGCAGCATGGAAGCAGGGCCGGTTCGGCATTATGCGTGAACAGAATGCCGCATTCGCTGCCGAAGCAAACTATGCACCGTTTGACAAGAACTTCCCCAACGGCCAGTGGATTGTCATCGATCCTCCGAAGGGCCCGACCGGAAAGGCTTCCATCGGTCCGTATACGGCAAACTTCCGCATTTATGCCATCAGCGCCAAGGCCGCCAAGGAAGGCAAGAAAGACAAAATTGCCCAGCTGATGGAATGGATGGCTTCCGATGAGGGGTACTATCTGCTTGGTTGGGGCGTCGAAGGGGTGAACTACACCAAGGATGCCAATGGCGTTCCCGTTGCGGCGAACCTGCCCAATCCTGATCTGGCCTTCAGTGCTCCCGGCGGTCAGACGGTTACCCAGCTGCGCAACATGGTATTCTACAATGGTGACATCGAGCTGTATGCCCGGTATCCGAAATATACCACCGCTACCAGCAAGAAACAGATGTCCGCCCTTGAAGTCATGCGTACCATGCAGACCAAGCAGTGGACTCCCTCCATCGGTTCGGATACGCTGCCGATTCCCAATGCCGACCTGAAGCGTTTCTATGAACAAGGTCTGAGTGAGTTCATCACCGGCAAACGGACCCTTACCAAAGACAACTGGAACAAGTGGCTCGACGAGTTCAAGAAACTCGGCGGCCAGGAATGGAATGACAAGGGCGTAGCCTTTGCCAAGGAGAACAACCTGCTCAACTAGCAGGTACTGCCAACAATTCCGGCCATCTCTTGCAGGATGGCCGGTTTGATTCAGATAATAGGATGTATAGCATGATGGACTGGGGTGAACACCTCTCATTGGCAATGGCCGAAAGCGTAGTCGCACGATACAAGCCCTCTCAGATGCGTTGGCATTACGAGCATGGGCTGGTGATCCACAGCTGTTTGCTGGTCGCCCAAGTGTATGACTTGCCGCAAATGGCTCAATGGGCATACTCGATGTATGATCCGATGATCTCCCAGGATGGTCACATTTCCACCTATCGTATGGGGGAATACAATCTGGACCAGATTAATGCGGGCAGGAATCTCTTTGCCCTGTATGACCAGACTAAGGAACAGCGGTTTCTGCTCGCAGCTAAGCTGCTCAAGCAACAATTGCAAAGCCAACCCAGGACGCTCTCAGGGGTATTCTGGCACAAGGAAATCTATCCATGGCAGATTTGGTTGGACGGGGTGTACATGCAAGGACCGTTCAATGCCCAATACTGCAGGCTCAGCGGGGATGTTTCCGGATTTGATGACATTGTGCAACAGGTGATCACGGTATTCCAGCTGTTGCGCGATCCGAAAACCGGATTGCTCTACCATGCCTATGATGAATCACGCGGCCAACGATGGTCTGACCTTGAAACCGGGCTTTCCCCCCACTTCTGGGGGAGGGCGATCGGTTGGTACTGCATGGCCATTCTGGATATCCTCGATTACCTTCCTGCCGCCCATCCGAAGCGGGATGAGTTGGGACGTATCCTCTGTACGGTACTTGATGCACTGCTTTTGTTCCAGCATGCGGGGGGTATGTGGTATCAGGTGGTGGACAAGGCTGCAGAGCAGGGCAACTATCTGGAGACTTCCTGTACCGCCATGTATGCATTCAGCCTGCTGAAAGCAGTCCGTACCCAAGTTGCCGACAATATGCAGTATCGAGTACAGGCGCTTAAGGCGATCGAGGGCATCAAGAGCACCTATCTGCGAAAGGATGCAAAAGGGCATCTGCATCTTGGAGGGATCTGCAGTGTTGCAGGGCTCGGAGGCAATCCCTATCGTGATGGATCATTACAGTACTACTTCTATGAACCTGTCGTGGAGGATGATTTCAAAGGAGTGGGACCCTTCATTCTGGCGTGCTTGGAAGCCGAACAAATACCCCGATGATCCCCGGTTTTGTGCTCCAAGAACCCCTTGCTGTATAGTCGGGGGTTTTTTGTTGCCTTCGCTTGCAGATGATTTGGGCAGTCTGGGATGGTAGACAAGAAATATTACTTGGGGCCATCATGGTCGTTTGTGTCATAAAGTACGATTTTATAATAGTTTGTAAGGAACGTCATTCTGTGTTTGATAATTTCTTTGTTTGACAAGGCTACAGGGTGAATGTAGAATGAATGCACACAGACTCTTTGTGAAATAACACAAAATAGGAGAGAATGGAATGAAGAAACTGACTGTTGTGCTTTGTATCTTCCTGTTGCTCGGAACAATGGCGTTTGCCCAGGGCACCCAGGAAGGCGCTGCGAAGAAGAGCAATTTGCGCGTCGGAATGGTTACCGATTCTGGTACGATTGATGATAAATCCTTCAACCAAGGAACATGGGAAGGTATCTTGAGAGCGAGTAAGGACTACGGTCTGGACGTCAAGTATCTCAAGCCCTCCGGGACCACCGAAGCTGATTACCTTAAGGAAATCGGTAACCTCGTTGATGCAGGTTACAACTTCGTCGTACTCCCCGGTTTCAAGTTCGAGTCGGCTCTCTTTGCTGCTCAGGACAAATATCCCAAGGTAAAGTTCGTCATTCTCGATGGGGAACCGCACAGCGCCGACTACTCGGTGTTCAGGATCGAGCCGAACGTAGTTGCTGTCTATTATGCCGAGCATGAGTCCGGCTTCCTCGCCGGTTTCGCCGCTGCCTTGCAGATCAAGGAAGGCGATTTCGGTTTCGTCGGTGGAATGGAGATTCCCGCTGTCCAGAAGTTCAACTGGGGCTTCCAACAGGGTGTCAAGTATGCAAATGCAAACTTCGGTACCAAGATTGTCATGAAGCAGGAAAACAACCTCTACCAGGGATCATTTGACAATGTCAGTGCAGGCCAGCAGATTGCTGCTTCCATGTATGACCGTGGCGTCGATGTTATTTTCGCCGCTGCCGGTGGTGTCGGTGTCGGTGTCATCAACGAAGCCAAGAACCGTGCAGCAGCCGGTCAGAAAGTATGGGTCATCGGTGTTGACGTAAACCAGTATCCTGAAGGCCTCATGCCCAATGGCAAGTCAATCATTCTCACCAGTGCCATGAAGTACCTCGACCGTGCCTCCTATGACATGATCCAGGCTGAACTCAATGGTTCCTTCCCTGCCGGAAAGATTCTTACCTTCACCGCAGCCAATGATGGCGTCGGTATCCCGGTGGAGAACCCCAACCTCGACAAGGCGGTGACCGATGAAGTTACCAAGGTGTTCGCAAAGATGAAGAGTGGGGAAATCAAGGTCGTTGCAGCCGGCGACGGTCTGTTCAAGTAAACACTTGCTTGATGCTGTATCATCAAGGGCCACCATGTATCGGTGGCCCTTCTGTGCTACTTACGGCTACCATCAAAGTACACGCCTAGCGTGTCCTCATAGGGAGTTCACCGATGAGTCATGTTATTGAAATGTTGAACATTCGCAAGGAGTTTCCCGGTATCGTCGCAAACGATGATGTCACCTTGCAAGTGGAACAGGGGGAAATCCACGCCATCCTCGGTGAGAACGGTGCAGGAAAGTCCACCCTGATGAGTATTCTCTTCGGCCTGTATCATGCAGACAAAGGGCAGATCAAGGTCAGGGGAAAGGAAGTGCATATCCATAGTCCCAACGATGCCAATGATCTGGGTATCGGAATGGTGCACCAACACTTCCAGTTGGTTCATAATTTTACGGTTACGGAAAATATCATTCTTGGAAAGGAAGGCCATTTCTTCCTCGACCGCAAAAGCGCCTCCAAGAAGATCAAGACCCTCTCGGAAAAATATGGGTTGAATATTGATCCGGATATGGTCATTGAGGATATAACGGTAGGAATGCAACAACGGGTGGAGATTCTAAAAATGCTCTACCGTGATGCGGAAATTCTCATTTTCGATGAACCTACCGCAGTGCTGACGCCGCAGGAGATCGATGATTTGATGCAGATCATGCGTAATCTTGTAGCTGAAGGGAAATCGGTGATTCTCATCACCCACAAATTGAATGAAATCAAAGCGGTTGCAGACCGTTGTACGATCATCCGTCGAGGGAAATTGATCGGAGTGGTTGATGTCCAGACCACTTCCGCATCCAAGATGGCGTCCATGATGGTGGGCCGACCGGTCAACTTCAAGGTCGACAAGAAACCTGCCCAAGTAGGCAGGGTGATCCTGGATATCCATGACCTTCGGGTCATGAACAACAAGAAAGTCCTTGGGGTGAAGGATTTTTCTTTGTTCGTGAAGGCCGGGGAGATCGTAGGAATCGCCGGGGTCGACGGCAATGGGCAGACTGAACTGATCGAGGCCATTACCGGGTTGCGGGGTGTCGAGGGCGGCACGATCATTCTTGATGGGAATGACATAACGCATGCCGATATCAGAAGACGCAATGAGATCGGTCTGGGCCATATTCCCGAGGACCGGCAGAAGCGAGGGTTGGTGCTCTCCTCCTCCTTGTTCAACAATGTGGCGGTAAAGGAGTTCTACCATAGTCCGTTCAGCAAGAATGGAATCCTCAACGCCCAGTATTTGACTGAATATGCCCAAAAGGTCGTCGAGCAGTTCGATGTCCGAAGCGGCGAGGGGATCTATTCGTTGGCAGGGAAGCTGTCAGGGGGAAACCAACAGAAGTTGATCGTAGGACGCGAGGTCGTAGGATCTCCCCAGTTGTTGATCGCCGTCCAACCGACACGCGGTCTGGATGTCGGTGCCATCGAGTACATCCACTCCCAGTTGGTGGCTCACCGGGACAAAGGACATGCCGTCCTCTTGGTTTCTTTTGAGTTGGATGAGATCTTCAATCTCTCGGATCGTATCGCCGTCATGAACAGCGGAGAGTTGATTGATGTGGTAAAGACCAGCGAGACCAATGAGGAAGAAGTCGGTCTGATGATGGCGGGAGTGAAGCGCAAGGATGGTGATCGATGAAGACCATGAAGACTCGTGATTTACATAGCAATGCCTTTTTGGTTGCCGTCAGTGCGGTGGTCCTGGGGCTGATAGCAGGAGCTGTTCTGATGGCTTCCATCGGCAACAACCCCTTCATGGGGTTCTGGTATCTGTTCCGGGGCGGCTTGATGAACATCGAGCGTATCGGCAATACCTTGGCTACCGCCACCACGTTGATGCTCGTGGGGCTCTCGGTGGCCTTCGCCTTCAAGACGGGATTGTTCAATATCGGAGCCTCCGGGCAGATGTTGATCGGAGGGCTGTGTGCAACATTGGTCGCACACAAGGTGTTCCTCCCTCGTCCGTTGTTTCTGGTTGTCTTGATCGGCAGCGCATTGCTGGGTGGAGCACTTTGGGGGGTAATCCCCGGCTTCTTGAAAGCCAAGTTCAACGTGCATGAGGTTGTGGCTACCATCATGATGAACTGGATCGCCTATTGGTCGATCTACTACATCGTTCCAGCATATCTCAAAGGACCGTCCTTGGAGACCGAAAGCGCAAGTATTGCAGTTTCCCAGTCACTCAGGACGCCTTGGTTGACGCATCTATTCAATGATTCCTATATGAACCTTGGCTTTTTCATAGCCATTCTGTCCGTCATCGTGATCAAACTCATTCTGGATAAGACCACCCTCGGATTCGGTCTGAAAGCAGTGGGAGCCAACCGGTTCTGCGCCGAGTATGCGGGGATCAAGGTGAATCGGAATGTGGTCATTTCCATGATGATAGCAGGAGCGCTTGCCGGGCTTGCCGGCCTAACGTTCTACACCGGATATTCGAGGAACATGCAGATCGGCGTCATGCCGTCCCAAGGATTCGACGGGATCGCCGTCGCCTTGTTGGGTGCCAGCAACCCGCTTGGGGTACTGTTCAGCTCCTTGTTCTTCGGCGTGCTGCAATCAGGAAAAGGGTTCATGAATGCCATGACGAGTGTTCCTCCCGAGATTGCCGATACCATCATTTCGGTCATCATCTACTTCACCGCCACCAGTGTACTGTTCAAGCGATTCTGGGATGCCATACTCAAGCATCGATATGAGCGGCAACGAAACAGAGCCAGCCGGAACACGGCTGCCGAGCAGAAGGAGGAACAGTAATATGTGGGGAACTTTGGTCAGTATTTTCCCGTATGCCATAGCCTACACGATTCCGCTGTTGATGACCTCCTTGGGAGGCTTGTACAGTGAACGGAGCGGTGTCACCAACCTTGGATTGGAAGGTTTGATGCTCGTCGGATATTTCGCCAGTGCCATTACGATCAAAATGACGCAGGCTGCTTTGGGGGTGAACGCTTTGCCACTGGGGTTGCTGGCTGCTGTTGTTGCAGGAGCGGTATTCAGTCTTCTGCATGCCTTTGCCTCGATCAACCTCAAGGCTGATCAGGTCATCAGTGGTACTGCAATCAATATGCTTGCTTCCGCCTTGACGGTATATCTCGCCAGAACCATCAGCGGAAGCGGAAACGTCCGCATCCTGATGGGCATTGTCCGCAAGAATGTTCCCGGTCTTTCCCATATCCCGATCCTCGGCCCGTTGTTCTTCAGCCAAACCTACTGGACGACATGGCTTTGTCTTGCCATCTGGGCTCTTTCCTGGGTCCTGCTGTACAAGACCAGCTTCGGTTTGCGTCTGCGGGCTTGCGGTGAGCATCCATCCGCCGTTGCATCAGCTGGTGTGAACGTCCATAAAATGCGCTATTTCGGCGTGGTCATGAGTGGCGCTTTGGCTGGTTTGGGCGGTTCGGTCATCTTGATCACCTACTCAGGGGAATTCAACGGTACGGTCGCCGGTTTGGGATTCTTGGCCATCGCCGCATTGATATTCGGACAATGGAAACCCCTGGGGATCCTGGGAGCAACGTTTTTCTTCGGTATTGCAACCACGATCGCAAACGTAAGTCAGGTCATCCCGTCCTTGAAAGTCATACCTCCGGTATATTTCAAGATATTCCCCTATGTGGCCACGTTGCTGGCCTTGGTGCTTTTCTCAAAGAATTCGGCGGCGCCGAAAGCTTCGGGAGAACCGTTCTAGAGCCTACGCTCATCAATGGAGGAACGCATGGAAAATCTCATGGATAAGATGCAGGAAGCTGCAATGTATATCACCTCACGGATCGGAAACGAACCGGTTGCCATCGGTATGATACTCGGCAGCGGACTGGGAGGATTGGCCGATGAACTGGAGGACGCGGTGGCGATCTCCTACAAGGACATCCCCTTCTTCCCTGTCTCGACGGTCTTCGGCCATAAGGGTCGGTTGGTGGTCGGCATGCTGGAAGGCAAGCGGGTCATGTGCATGCAAGGCCGCTTCCATTACTATGAAGGGTATGGAATGGATCAGGTGGTATTTCCCATCCAGGTGATGCATGCCCTCGGTATTGAGCAGCTTTTGGTCACCAATGCAGCCGGAGGTGTGAATACCTCCTACCAGCCTGGGGACCTGATGTTGATCACCGATCATATCAAGCTGATCGCTGACAGCCCGATGCGTGGGCCGAATTATGAGGAACTGGGTGAACGTTTCTTCGATATGACCAGTGCCTACAACAAGGAGCTTTCCGCGTTGGCTCGGCTGGAAGCAGAGCGTCTTGGCTTGTCCCTGCAGGAAGGGACCTATATGTATTTCGCCGGGCCTTCCTACGAGACTCCTGCAGAAATCAGGGCCGCCCGGGCCCTGGGAGCCGATGCTGTGGGTATGTCAACCGTTCCCGAGGCTATCGCCGCCAGTCATATGCGGATGAAGGTGTTGGGTATCAGCTGCATCACCAATATGGCTGCAGGAATACTCGACCAGCCGCTGAACCATAAGGAAGTAATGGAGACAGGTGATCGGGTGAAGGAAGCCTTCACCACCTTGGTGCGCAGCGTTACCCAGCATTGGCCTGTATGAAACCGGAAGTCTTGATTGCACAGTTGGGCCTGGAACCGCTTGCAGGGGAAGGTGGATACTTTCGCAGGGTGCATACCTTCTGTGATGGAGAGCATGCCCTGGGAAGTTCCATTTATTATTTGATCACCGAGCAGTCCTTCTCTTCCTTGCATTATCTGCTTACCGATGAGGTTTGGTATTTTCTGGAAGGATCGGATATCGAGCAATTGGTGCTTCACCCTGATGGCAGCCATAGCCTGACGGTACTGGGGCATGCAAGTGCCGGCAAGCCTACGATTACAGTGGTAGGCGGCGGGTGCTGGCAGGCAACCAAGCTGCTGAAGCCGGAGGGATGGGCTTTGTGTGCGACCACCATGTGCCCTCCTTATGAAGATGGGGGATATCGGCAGGGGACCAAGGATCTCATCGACCTCTACCCCGGATGTCCCCGATTGTCTGAATTTCTTGGAGAGGAGGCGTGATGCAAACCGTTTTGGTCAGCGGTGGTACCAGTACCTTGGGCAAAGAGATTTGCACCCAATTTGTACATGAGGGTGCAATCGTCTACTGTGGATATTCCGCTTCTAAAGAAAAGGCTGAATATGTTGCATCGCAACTTGGACCCTCCCTGCGCCCCTTGCATTTGGATGTTCAGGATCAACGTGATATTGAACAGGCCTTTTGTGTGATCGAGAATCTGGATGTGCTGGTGAACAACAGCGGATTGTTCAGCGTGCACGCCCCATCTGAGCTGGCAATCGAGGAATGGGAACGGATTTTCGATATCAACGTCACTGGAATGTTCCGTTTGACCAAGCAAGCGTTGCCGTTGCTGCGGCAGAGCCGGGGTTGCATCATCAATATTGCCAGCATCAATGCCCTGCATCCCGGCTTCGGGGGAACTGCGCACTATGATGCCTCCAAAGGGGCCGTTCTTTCCTTCACCAGAAGTTTGGCGAAGGAATTGGCTCCGGAAGTTCGGGTTAATGCAGTAGCCCCGGGATTGCTCAAGGCCCCTTATCTGGATGAACACAACCCAATTCGGTCCGCATACGAGAACAGGGCCTTGCTCAAACGTCTGGTCGATCCGGCTGAGGTGGCTTCTGCGGTAGGCTTTCTTACCCGGTGCAAAGCGATGACCGCAGAGGTGATCACCATCGACTGCGGATATCTGATGGGGTGACTATGAAACTCTTGTGCATTGCCGATGAATCCGATCCGTTGGTTTATTCAAAGAATATCGCGTCACGGTATGCCGATGTTGATGCTATCATTGCCGCCGGTGATCTTCCCCTTAAGTATTATGAATTCATCATTTCCTGTTTGAACAAACCCTTGTTCTTCGTATTCGGCAATCATAATCTGGAATTTCTCTACCAATTCACATCAAATGCACAACCGATTATGCAATATGGGTATACCGACGGGAAGATGCAGGTGTTGCCTGCTTTCGGCGGTGACTATGTGGATGGGAAGGTGCTGTATAACCGAAAGCTGGACCTGATCGTAGCAGGTCTGGGTGGGTCGATGCGTTATAATAAAGGTAAACACCAATTCACTGAACGGGAGATGTACTGGCGGATGCTCAGGATGACACCGCGCCTGCTTTTCAATAGATTGGTGCATGGTCGGTATGTTGATATCCTGGTAACCCATGCAGCCCCCTTGGGGCTGGGGGATGATACAGATCGGTGCCACCAAGGATTTTCCACCTTCCTGACCTTCATGCAATGGTTCAAGCCCCGATATCTGCTGCATGGGCATATTCATTTGCATGATATGAATGCCAATCGACAGTATGTATTCAAGCAGACCCAGGTGATTAACGTCTTCCAAAGTTATATACTGCAGGACCCGTTGTTGGGGAAGGGGGGAGCTCATGGGAAAACTCGGCGCTGATTTGTTCTCCCAGACGAATGAGGACTTTGAGAAGGCGCGTTCACGTGGGAGAATGCAGTCGTTGCTCAGCAGTCTGGCTTGGAAGAATTCCGATCTCTTGAGTTTTTATGCAGTCACGGAGTTGCTCAAACCAAAGAATGAAACCTATTTGGGGATGCGCACGATTCCGGTCAAGCAGATCATCGGCAGTGAGGGGCGTTACCAGGATTTCTCCATGGCATTTTATCCAAAGAAGGAACTGTTGCGTAGCCGTTGGCGGAGTATAGACCGGGCAACGAAGGAATATGTGATCCTGCCGCCGATCTCGGTGTACAAGTTGGGGCAGTGGTATTTTGTCCGGGATGGAAACCATCGGGTTTCGGTGGCGAAAACCCAGGGTGTGGAGTTCATCGATGCGGAGGTGGTGGAGCTGGACAGCCAGATTCCGCTTGAAGCAGGCTTGACGATGAAACAGCTGCGGCGACGGGTCATTGAGTATGAACGGGAGCGTTTCCTGGCCCAGTACCATCCGGCCTATCTGCCGATGGACGAGATCATCTTCACTTCTCCAGGTTCGTATCCGGAGATGGTGAACCATATTTTGGTCCACAAGTACTATCTCAATGAAGGCAAGGACGAGGAGTTGAGTTTTGAGGAAGGGGCACGATCTTGGTACGAGAAGGTATATCATCCGATCATCGAGGAGGTGCGTCGTTCCAAGCTGCTCGCTTCGTTTCCCGGTAACACCGAGGCGGACCTGTACATGTGGATTGTCCGCCATTGGGACAACTTGAAACATATGAGCGGCAGTCAGGAGGTAAGCATCGAAAGTGCAGCCAACGACTACAAGATCCGCTATGGGAAAGGCAGGATGGAACGCTGGCTCAACCGGTTGCGGAATTTCTTTTCCAAAGAATAAGAGAAGGGGAAGTGCATGCTGCACTTCCCCTCGTTGATTCATTCCTGGATGTAGGCACTCAGGATATCGGCGTAGGCCTCCATCTCTTTGCCCAGGCGATCACTCGGTCTGATCGCGCCCTCCTTGCCCGCCAGATGGACGATGCCGCTTACCGGTTGGTCGCAATAATCGAGTTCATCATGGACACCGAAAGGGATGTGGAGCATTCCCATCGACTGTGCCCAGTAGATCATGGCCGTCAGGGTATGGGCTCCCTCGCAGGTGGAGTTTGAGCAACTGGTGAAACAGGCGAAAAACTTTGTTTCCAAGCTTTTGTCCTTGCTCAAGGGAAGTGTCGTGTCAAGGAAGGTCTTCATTTCCGCTGATATGTTGCCGAATCTGGTGGGGCTCCCCAGGATGATCATGTCGCTCTTGAGTAATGTCGGCGTTCCGATGATCGGAAGCGCAAGGATATCTTCATAGAAATCATTGGTTGTCTCTTGGGTGTTCGCCCAAATATGCAGGTCCGGGTCTTCAACCCGATATAGGCGTGCATCGACATTTCGGGCGGCCAACAGTTCCTTCAGATAGGAGCCGATGATGTAGCAATTCCCGCTTACGCTATGAATGATGATGGAACAACGCTTCATGTGTGGACCTCGCTTCTGTAGTTCTTACTTCAATAATACTACACAAACCCCAATTCGTGGGAAAAAGCACAAATCTCAGCACCAGGCGCTGTACAATCCTTCGCGTTCGTCAACGAACACCCGAGTTCCATACACCTGGGAAAGCAGTTCTTCGGTGAGCATCTCGTGTTTCGGGCCATCGGCGATAATGCGTCCATTCTGCATGACGACGATACGGTTGATGGCGGGAATGATTTCGCTCAATTCATGGGTTGCAAGCACGATGGTTTTCCCTTCCAAGTCGAGCTGCTCCAAGGTGGACCGGTACTGATGACGGCTGGGAAAGTCAAGGTTAGAGACCGCTTCATCCAAGAGCATGACATCCGGATTGTGGATGGAGGCCCTGCAAAGCAGGATCCTACGGGCCTCTCCGCTGGAAAGGCGGTTCATCTGTTTATCCCTCAGGTGCCAGACCCCGTAGCGTTCCATGATCACCTGGACCTGTTGTTTTTGTTCTTCCGTAACTTGGTGGTGGAAGTCCAGACCGATGGAACTGAAGAACCCCGAAATGGCGATCTCCCAGGCTTTGTAACTGGAATTGCACAGGTATTGCAGTGATTGGGAAACGATGCCCAGATGCTGGCGGAGACTCAGCACCTCCCAGCGGTCTTTGCCGAACAGGATGCGTTTTGTTTGCTCGGAATACAAAGGATGGATCTCTTCGCTGATGACCTGCATCAGTGTACTTTTTCCCGCTCCATTGGGGCCTATGATTGCAACATGTTCGTTTTGGTAGAGGGAGAGACTGACATCGTTGAGGATCGGGTTTCCCATCCTTCTGACGGTGGCATGCTCAAGCTGAATGATACGCTGGGCCATAAAAATCCTCCACCGGGACTATAGCACAGTGGAGGATTCTTGCCAAACACAAAGTATTATGCGTAGGAAACGAGGGCTGCACTCTCATCAGGATAATGGTCCATCACCTTGCTTTCAAGTGTGGTCAGGGTAACCAAGACCAAGGCGACGGCCAAATCGGTCTGTCCATTCTGGAGCGCCTCACAAAGGTATGAGTAATTTTTCGAACGTTTTTCCATCTGGTTTGCCGTAAATTTGATGGTATTCATGACGCTGTCCAGAAGGGGTGAGAGATTGTCGTAGATGCTGGAGAGGATCTGGTTGCCATTGGCGAAGACCAACGTCCTGTGGAACTCGGCTTCCGCTTTCTGGAAATCCAGAAGTCCGCTTGCATCCTTCTGGTAGATTAGGGGGACGGCGGCTTCCATCCTGTTGCTGGCATTCCAAAGCTGGGCAAGGTAATCATCGCGATTGACCAGTCGGGAAAAACCCCGCGCAGCACTTGTGGCAACGGTGATACGGACCTGCATCAGGTTGCGCATGAGTTTTGCCGGGCTTATTTTGCTGTTGACGATGCTGGTGGAAATGGATTCCACATACTGGTCAAGGCTGTTGCTGCGGACTTGGGCTTTTCTGCCTTGCGAAATAACAACCAGGCCTTTTGCTTCCAAAAGCTTGAGGGCTTCGCGAATCGGTCTACTTGATGTGTTGAATTGGTTTGCAAGTATCTGCTGGGAAGGAAGGAAGGATCCGCTTTTCAGGCGGTTGTCCAAGATCATTTCTTCCAAAGTGGCAGCGACTCTTGCTGATTTAGTTTGCGAAACATATTCCATTTCTTTTTCCTATGTGAACGAAGAATCGTAATTTTAAAGATGTCATACGTACTAAGTTTGACTATGTAAATAATATATAATATTTAGTAATTATTTGCAATACTAGGATATCAAAAGTATTATTGATGTCATCAGTTGGTTTTCTTGTAAGAAGTTAGTAAATAAATTAAAACTTTGGACATAGGATTTATTCACTTCTTTCTTTCTTTGTACATGCATAGCAAGAGGTCCCCTGCACAGCAAAGGACCTCTTGGATGAATAAAAATCTTCAGCTTATGGTTTGACTGCCTTGAAATGGATCAACCCTTCCAAGACTCCTTCGGAAGCCGGTTTGGTTGCAAAGAAACGGTTC